>CAZRXE010000374.1:0-3234 GCA_964603695.1 uncultured Heliomicrobium sp. | reverse complement strand
TGATGGTCGAGCCGCCTTTGCGCCATTGGTAAGTCGCGCCGGTTGCGTTATCAAGCGTGACCGAAAATGTGACCGAAGAACCTGGGCAAGCAAGTTGGCTCAGGGGTTGCGCGGTGATGACGGCGCAGAACACGTCCACCGTGTAAGACTGCGTAACAGTGCAATCGTTCTGGTCGTAAGCCTGAATCGAGAAGGTATAGCTGCCCGCCGTCGTCGCCGTGCCTGACAACACGCCCGCCGAAGAAAGCGTCAAGCCCGTCGGCAAAGCGCCGGAAACGAGCGCGAAAGTGTATGGCGCGGTTCCGCCGCTGCCGGTGAAAGTCTGGCTGTAAGCCGCGTTAAGCGGAATGGTCGCCAACGTGGACGGAGAAAAGGAAATCGAGCCAACGCAGTTTTGCAATTCCAATGCGCCGATGTCGCTGGCGTTGCCGCCGGAGGCCGAAGGAATGCCGGATTGATCCACCGGGCGCGTTTTGTTGCGCTGGTCAACAGTGATGCCGGTGTGCGCCGCGCCTTTGTCAATGACCGGGCTGCCGGTCATTGGGCGATGGACTTGCGTCGTGCCGCCGAAATAAGCCAGCGTGTTCAACACCGTGGTGAAGACATTGGCCGGCGTGACGGTTTGATCTTGCGTGCCGCCAGTCGGACATCCCGTGCCGCTGCCGAAGAGGTTGTAGCCGCTGGTTGTGAGCGGAGCGCTGTTGTTGTCGCAATCTTCCGTGCCCGCTGTTTGCGCACTGTTGCCCGCGACGATGGAATTCTTGAGCGTGACGGTTCCGGTTTCGTTATAGATGCCGCCACCGCGACTCGCGGCTGCGCTGTTGTTGCCCGCCGTGGCGGTGTTGTTGACGAGTGTGACGTTCACCAGCGTAGTCGCACCGCCGTAATTGAAAACTGCTCCGCCCGCTGCGCTGCCGCCTTGGCCCGCGCCGGAAACGCTGCAACTGATAGACCTTGCACCGCCGGTACCCCCAAAGCGTCCGGGCACCGAGGGACCACCATCGGTTCCGCCGCCGCTACCGCCGCCGCCAAATCCGCCAGGAGTGTTGCCTTCTCCGCCGTTCCCACCGCCTTTTCCGCCCGGCCCCATCGGGCAAAGATTGTTGGCTGCGCCGCCGTTGCCGCCGATTGATTGATTGCCTGAAAGCGTCGAGTTGGTAACGGTCGCCGTTCCGCCATTGTTGAAGATGCCGCCGCCCAAACCGCCGCCGCCGCCGCCGCCGCCATTAGCGAATTGACCGTTGCCGCCGGTAGCTGTGTTGCCGGAGAGCGTGCTGCGCGTAATGGTCAGTGTTCCGGTCGAGGCGTTGCAAATCGCGCCGCCGCCGCCGGTTTTGCCTGCGGTCCCCCCGGAGTTGGTGCCTTTGGAATTGTTGCCGCTGAGGGCGCTGTTGATCACGGTCAACGAACCCGCATTGCGGATGGCGCCGCCTTCGTCATTGAGGCCGTTGGATAAGGTCAGGTCGTTGATGGTCGCCCCCGCGCCCAGCGGAATGGTCAGAATGCGATAAGTGCCACTGGTGTTGCGCCTGACTGTCAGCGAAGTCGCGCTTGGCCCGTTGAAGGTGAAACTCGCGGCCAGATCGGGATAGGCGCTGGACATATTGATCGTGCCCGTCACGCTGAAATTGACGTTGTTGGCGCAACCCGGCGCGGCGTTGATTTCCTGAATTGCCGCGCGCAACGTGCAAACACCGCCTGCCGTCGCGCAGACGCCATCGCCCGCCGTCGCATCCGCCGCATCGCCCGTGTCGTTGACGGTGTAAGTCTTGGTGTTTGCGCAAGCTGCGATCACTAATGAATAAGCTCGGCTGCCCGTGCAGCCGAAACCATACGTGGCTGTCACCGTGAAATTGAACGTGCCGGCTGCGGACGGCAAACCGGTCAATGTGCCGTCGCTTTGAAAAGCCAATCCGCCGGGCAAACTGCCGCTGGTGACGGCGAAGGTGTAAGGGTCTGTTCCGCCCGAAGCCGTGATGGTTTGCGAATAGCTCGATCCGACCGTGCCGCTGGGCAATGAAGTCGGGCTGACCGTGACGGTGTTGCAAGTCGGATTGACTTCAAACGCGCCGATGTCGCTGTTGTTGCCGCCCGAAGCCGCCGCGATGTTGGAAATATCGTAAGGTCGCGTTTGGCCGCGTTGGTCAGTGGTCATGCCGGCAACCGACGCGCCCTTGTCCAACGCGGGGCTGCCCAACAACAAGGCATGAGTTTGCGTATACCCGCCGTTGCTTGCCAGCACGTCCAGCAAAATGGTGGCGACGCCAACTTGGTTACTGTTCGTGCCGTTGGTCAAACCGCCTGTTCCTCCGACGCCGATTAAATTGTAAGAACTGGTTGAACTGATTGTCCCGGTTATATTCTCACTGGTAGTCGAAGTCGCGTTGTTGCCGGCAATGATTGTGTTCTTGAAAACGTGCGTGCTGCCGGACAGATTCATCGCGCCGCCATCCACCGCCTGGTTGTTTGTAATCGTGCAATTGGTCAGGTTCAACGTACCGGAGGAAATGGAAAAACCGCCCCCGGAACCACTCGCTGTATTGCCGCTGACGGTGCAATTGGTCAGCGTCGTGGTCGTGCCGAACATCGCAAACCCGCCACCTGTCCCGCTTGAAGTATTACCGCTGACCGTGCAATTGGTCATCGTCAACGCGCCGTCATTCTGGATGCCGCCGCCTTGCGGCGAAGTGTTGCCGGTGATGGCACAATCGGTCATCGTCAACGTGCCGCTGTTCTGAATGCCCCCAGCTTGCCCCGTCTGGTTGCCGCCCGTGATGGTCAGCTTGCTCATCGAAACCGTTCCGCTGCTGATATTGAAAATGCGGAATTGCGTCGCGCTCGAACGCTGGATGGTCACGCCGTTTGTGCCGCCGTTGATCGTCAGATTCTTGTCAATGAGCAATTCATCGCTGGTCAGCGTCACCGTCGTCACGCCCGAAAAAACAATGGTGTCACCCGAAGTCGCCACCCCAATCGTGTCGCGCAAGGTTCCCGCGCCGGAGTCGCCTCCGCTGGTCACAGTGCGTGTGACGAAGGGCGCAGCTTTTTCAGCTTTCTGCATCAGCAACAATCTGGCGCTCGGCGCAATGCGTTTGATGATCTGGCCGACACGGCTTTGCTCGGTGATACCGAATTTGCCGCCCCAAACGCTGATTTCATCGGCGCTCACCGCGCGCAGCGCGACACTGACGATGGTCAGCAGTACCAGGCAGGCCGCCAACAAAAAAATGGCGC
>CAZRXE010000373.1:0-10847 GCA_964603695.1 uncultured Heliomicrobium sp. | reverse complement strand
CGCCGCGCGCCGCAATTGACCGCCAATTGGTGGCTGCTGTTGTTGTGGGTGCAGATTTCGCTGGCGACGGTGTTTGCCCACTCCACTGAACTGGCGCAGGGCAAATGGATCGAGTTCAGTAAGACGTTTTTGATCGCCTTGTTGATGACGGCGATGGTGGATTCGGAAAAACGCGCGCGCCGGTTGCTACTGGGAACTGTGCTGGCGATTGGCTTTCTGGCGTTCCGCTCGAACATCGGCATCATTCTGGCGCAAGGCCAAACGCGTATTTACGGCCCCGGCGGCGCATTTGAAGACAACAACGATTACGCACTATTGCTGAACGTGGCCGCGCCGATTGCGTTTTTCGTCGCCCGCGCGGAACCGAATCGTTGGTTGAGAAAAGCCTGTTATGCGTTGTCGGTGATGATGATGATTACGGTGCTTTTCACGCTGTCGCGCGGCGGCTTTCTGGGTTTGTGCGTGGTCTTGCTGGGAATGGCCTGGAAATCGAAATACAAAGTGACGGGCTTGCTAGCGATTGCGTTGGCCGGACTTATCGCGTTCGTGATCGTTCCCAATCGCGTGGTGGAACGAGTCGGAACAATCAGCACGGCTTCGGAAACCGATCAGTCGGCGCAGATGCGTTTCAATTCGTGGTACGTCTGCGGACAGATTATGGAAGACCATCCGCTGCTGGGCATCGGGCCGCGAAACATGTTGCAGCTTTACGGGCGCTACCTGGAAACCGAAAGCGTCCGCGTGGCGCACAATTCGTTTTTGCAGATGGCTGTTGATGCTGGGCTGCCGGCGCTGCTGATGTTTTTGGGATTGATCGGCTCAAGCATTTGGCGGCTGCGCCGAACACGACAAGCGTTAAAAGACCGCGCGCCGGATTCGCCATTAATCGCTTACGCGCACGGGATGGAAATCGCGCTCGTCGGTTACCTCGTTTCGGCCCAATTCCTGAGCCGCCACGATCTGGAATTGGTTTATGAAATCTTCGCGCTGGCGTCGAGCTTTTGGCTGCTGGCGCGGCAGTCAACGCCGGAATCGGCATCACGAACGGTAACGAGCGCAGCTCTCTTCGATGAGCAAGCTGAACCGGCACCGCTCGTTACTGCTCGCGGCACTGCCCCGGGCGCGTGAATACGTCCCGAACTTTCAGTATTATTCGTGCGCTCTCAATCTTATTTACGTCTGGAGTCCGCCAAGTGAAAACGCTTCTTTCGACCCTGGTCGCAAGCCTGTTGCTTTGTTGCACCGCGCTTTTAATTTCCCAAACTAAAAACGCCTCCGCGCAAGAAACCACAAAAATTGTCTTTTCCGAAGTGTCCGCCAAAATGAGCGGCATCGCCTGGGTTCATGACAACGGTCGTTCGCCGGAACGCCATCTGCCGGAAACCTGTGGCGGCGGCGGATTATTTTTTGATTTCGACAACGACGGTTGGTTGGATGTGTATTTGGTCAACAGCGGCCCTTCTGATTTTTACAAACCGGCCAAGCCGCTGAAAAACGCGCTTTATCGAAACAATCATGACGGCACGTTTACAGACGTAGCGGAGAAAGCCGGCGTCGCTTGCGGGCAGGAAGGCGATTTCGGCATGGGCGCGGCGGCGGCGGATTTCAACGGCGACGGTTGGCAGGATTTATACGTCACCAACTACGGGCGCAACCGGCTGTTTCAAAACAACGGCAACGGCACGTTCGCTGACATCACGGATAAAGCGGGCGTCGCCGCGCCGAATTGGTCAACCTGCGCGACGTGGTTTGATTATGACAACGACGGCAAGCTCGATCTGTTTGTCTCGAACTTCGTGCAGTACAGCGCATCGGGCAGCGTGTTTTGCGGCGACAATAAACAAGGGCGACGCTATTACTGTATCCCGCGCGTTTTCAAACCTCGGCCCAGCTCGCTGTTTCACAACGAAGGCAACGGCAAATTCGCGGATGTCAGCAAGGCGTCAGGCATCGCCAACGCGCTCGGCAAATCCTTCGGCGCGGTGGCGACGGACATCAACAATGACGGTTTGATGGATTTATTCGTCGCCAACGACACCATGGCCAATCATCTATTCGTCAACAAAGGCGGCGGCAAGTTTGAAGAAATCGGTCTGGCTTCCGGTGTCGGTTACAGCGACGCCGGAAGTCCGCGTTCGGGGATGGGCGTGGACGCTACGGATTTCGACGGCGATGGCTGGCAGGATTTGTTCGTCGCCAACATTGACCAGGAATTGTTCAGCCTTTACCGCAATCAGAAAGATTTGAGCTTTCTGGACGAAGCGGGCGAAATGGGGCAGGCAACGCGCTTGCTAAGCGGCTGGGGATTGAAGTTCTTTGATTTCGACAACGACGGCGACCCAGATTTATTTCTGGCCAACGGCCATCCGGACGATATGGTCGAGATGCAGTCTTCGCGCGTTAAATACAAAGAACCACTGATGCTGTTTGAAAACGCTGGTGGCAAATTCAAAAACGTCAGCGCGCAGGCGGGCGAAGTTTTCAAACGCGACTTCCCTGCTCGCGGCGCGTCGTTCGGCGATTTCGACAATGACGGCGACCTGGATATTTTGATTATCAACAACGGCGACGCGCCGCTGCTGTTGCGCAACGAAGGCGGGAATCGCAATAACTGGCTGGGCGTTCAGCTCGTGGCGACGAAAAGCAATCCGATGGCGGTGGGCACCGTGCTGACCTGGACGGCGGGCGGTGTAAAACGGTCGCGGCTGAAAACCAGCGGCGGCAGCTATCTGGCTTCGCACGATCCGCGCGAAATTCTGGGCATCGGCAAAGCCGACAAACTGGACAGCCTGGAAATCAAATGGCCGAGCGGCAAGGTGGAGAAGCTCTCCAATTTGCCGATCAATCAATACCTCAAAATCACTGAAGGCGAGGGCGTCGCTAAAACCTCGACGGCTTCGACCAAGTAAACATCATCCAGACAAACATCCAGATAAACATCATTCGTCGCCGGTCACGTCATTGATTTCGGCCAGCAAATCGGCGTTGGCGGCGATTGGGCGGGCGTAATACCACCAATTTTTTTTGGTCGTCCAGCCTTCTTCTTCGGCGACCTCGTCGCCCCACAGACAAACGCCGGTGCGCGCGGTCAAGCCTTTCATCTGGTCGTCGGCCTGGTGAACTCGCATCTCGAACTTCGCCACTTCGCCGGCGGAAGCCACCATCAACGCTTCGGCCAGCAATTGCCTGGAATCCAGATCGTTCAGGTAATCGTCCAGTCCCAGCGCATAACCATTGTCCACTGATTGAACGACTTTTTCCCAACTTTCGACCAACCCAGCCAAGCCCTTCCCAATGACGTGTTGTCCACAACCTTTGTCGCGCAAAAAGTCGCGCACTGCATCTTCGCTCATGATCGTCTCCTTACTACTCCGATCTTGCGGGGCGTTTACTTTGGCGATGAAAGTAGGTTTCGCCATCGTTCGGTTTGAAAAACGTGCGAATCGTCAAATCTTTGTTGAAGGCCAGAAACGCGCCTCTGCTTCGATCAAAGCGTGTGATGACGCCGTCGGCGCGCCGGACTTCCAGAACGTCTTTGCCCGCCGGGCGGTCGCGCAATTCCTGCGCCTGCCGCAAGTATTCTTCTTTGCTGATCGAACCGAATTCCGCGCCATGTTTGTCGTAATGATCCAGAAATTTTTGGCGCGTGGCGAATCCGACATCGGTGCGAATTTGCGCCGACGCGGGCTTGGTTTCCGCCCGAAGTGCAGGCGTGGTCGGCGCAGGATTCGATTGGCGACATCCTGTTTGCCAAACGACAACCGCCAGCAAACAAAAGATCGCTGCCCCAAGCCTACGCCCGATGTGCTGAAGAAAAGAAATCGTCATAAAAACAAAGACGAGTGACTGCAATTCCGTCACTCGTCTTTCAATCGTTTAAGTTGTGCTCAAACCCGCGATTCGTTTTAGCGAACCTGAAGCGGCGCGCCGCCCAAACCAGCCAAGGGGTTCGTGGATTCCGGCGGCGGAAGTTGATCCACTTTTTCCGGGGCCAAAACACTCAATCTGCCGACGGCGCTGTTTCCCAGACCGATGCTGCGGAAATCCTTGTTGTTGGCGACGGCGAAATAAAGATCAACGGCTTCCTTCGTTTTGCCCATAGCTTCGTAAACACGCGCCATATTGAAATCAACCTGACCGACGGAAACATTGCCGGGTTTGGTTTTCAACTTTTGATATTCGTCTAGCGCTTCCTGATTTTTGCCGGTGGCTTCGTAACGCAGCGCCAGCGCCAGCCGGGCTTGCGAACCGACGTCGGAATCCTTTTGCGACAATTCCTTCAGCGTCGCTTCGGCTTTGGCCTGTTCGCCCGCGTCTTGAAAATTCACCTGGTGGGTGGCGGCGTAATAGCGCGCCAAATCGCCGTAATAGGACGAATAGCTGCCGGCAGCCTTGGTAAAGGCTTCATAAGCTTTGCGGTGTTTTTCGTCCTGGGAAGTCGCGTAATAGCCTGTGGCGTTCGGTGGGATTGGGTTCGCCACTTGCGCTTCGTTCCAGCGGAAGGCGTCGGCCAAAGCCTCCGCCGCGTTATTCGAGCGGCGCGAAAAAATCATCCAGGTAATCGCGACCACGGCAATTACCGCCGCCGCAATGGTCAACCATTTCAAAATCGGGCGGGAATTGCTTTTCGCCCAGACGCTGGTGGCCACGTATTGTTCCATCAATGGGTCGCGCTTTAATTCCTGCGCGGAAATTCGCCCTTTAGCCAATGTTTTATTACTCCTTCGGAAGAAAATCGGGGCTGGGAGGAAAGCGGGAAAATAGCCGCCGGTTCGGGCGATGTCAAGCGGCGGTGCAGTTTGCACCGGTTTGCGAAGCCTTGAAGTTTTTTTGCATCGCTCACAGAATGCAGCGGGTTTGGCCGGGCGGGCCGGTTTCCCCAGGCCGCTCAATCCGAAAAACAATGGAGGTTCAATTGGCCGTGTCCACGCCGTCCTCGCGCGAAATCACTCAACTATTATCCGACTGGCACAAGGGCGATGCCTCGGCGCTGGAAGAATTAACGCCGCTGGTTTATCAGGAATTGCGCAAACTGGCGCAAGGCTATCTGCGCCGCGAACGCCCCGGCCACACGCTGCAACCGACAGAGTTGATTAACGAAGCTTATCTTCGGCTGGTTAAACAAGATTTGCCGGAATGGCAAAACCGCAGGCATTTTTACGGCGTCGCGGCGCAATTGATGCGTCAGATCCTGGTCGAACACGCGCGCTCGCGCTCGGCGGGTAAACGCGATGGCGGGCAGAAATTTTCGCTCGACGATGCACTGACCTTTTCTGACGACAAAGCCGCCGAATTGGTCGCGCTCGATGACGCGCTGATTGCCCTGGCGAAATTTGACGAGCGCAAAGTTCGCATTATCGAGCTGCGTTACTTCGGTGGATTGAGTTTGGAAGAAACCGCCGCCGCGCTCAGTCTTTCCGTCACCACCATCGGCCACGAAATGCGACTGGCGCGCGCCTGGCTGCGCCGCGAAATGGAACAATAGCGGTGGTTGGTGGTCGGTGGTCACCAACCACCAACCACCAACCACCAACCATAAAAATGAATACCCAACGCTGGCAACGTGTCGAAGAGTTGTTCCGCACCGTGATGGACTGTCCGGCGGCGGAACGCGAATCCTATCTGACGCGCGTGTGTGGCGATGACGACGAATTGCGGCGCGAAGTGCTGGAATTGCTAGCGCTCGACACTTCTGAAGATTTCCTACAACAACCCATCGCCGATGTCGCGAAGACCTTGGCCGCCCCGCCGTCGGAAGACTTGATTGGCGAACGCATCGGCCCTTACCGGCTGACGCGATTGATCGGACACGGCGGCATGGGCGCGGTTTACGATGCCGTCCGCGACGACGATCAATTCCAACAGCAGGTCGCCCTCAAACTTATCAAACGCGGCATGGACTCGGAGTTTGTCCGCCGCCGCTTCCTGCGCGAACGCCAGATTCTGGCCTCGCTCGATCACCCGCACATCGCGCGTTTGTTTGACGGCGGTTCGACCGCCGACGGACAGCCTTATTTCGTGATGGAATTCGTCAGCGGCGAAACGATCACGGAGTATTGCCGCCGCCGCAATCTGTCGCTCGACGAAAAGCTCAAGCTCTTCCGCGATGTTTGTTCCGCCGTCCAGCACGCCCATCAAAAGCTGGTCATCCACCGCGACCTCAAACCGAGCAATATTCTGGTGACTGCCGACGGCACGCCGAAGCTGCTGGATTTTGGCATTGCCAAACTGCTGACGCCGGATCCGGGCGAAGCCGACACGCGAACCGAAACCGAGATTCGCTTGATGACGCCGGAATACGCCAGTCCGGAGCAAGTGCGAGGCTGCGCGATCACCACCGCATCGGATGTGTATTCGCTGGGCGTAGTGCTTTACGAATTACTGGCCGAGCGGCGGCCATACCAGTTTGAAACATACGTTCCCCACGAAATCGAGCGCGCCGTTTGCGATACCCTAGCGCCGCGTCCGAGCGATGCGGCGCGCCTGCACACCGACGCGCCGACGAAACTCGCCAAGCAATTGACGGGCGACCTGGACAACATAGTGATGATGGCGCTGCGCAAGGAAGCCGACCGGCGCTACCAATCGGTCGAACAGTTTTCCGAAGATCTCCGCCGTTATTTGTCCGGCTTGCCGATCACTGCCCGCCCGGACACCTTTGTTTACCGCGCAGGTAAATTCGTGCGCCGGCATCGCGTCGCCGTGATTGCCGGCGCGCTTGTGCTGCTTAGCTTGCTGAGCGGCATCTTTGCCACCACTTATGCCGCGCGGCAGGCGCGCGCCGAACGCGACCGCGCCAATCAAGAGGCGGCGACGGCACAAAGCGTGACTCAATCCCTCGTCTCCGTTTTTGAATTCGCCGATCCAGGCAACACCAAAGGCAATGCCATCACGGCCAAGGAACTGTTGGATCAAGGCGTGGAAAAAGTTTCGCGCGAGTTGAAAGAGCAGCCGCTCGTACAAGCCAAACTCCTGGACACTATCGGCGGGCTATACCTGACCGTCGGAGATTACGAACGCGCCCAGTCTGTGCTGGAAAATGCATTGACTTTGCGACGGCAATCACTCAACGCGCAGCATCCGGACGTGGCGGAAAGTCTGAATCACCTGGCGGCGGTGGCGTACGAAAAAGGCGATTTTGCCGGCAGCGAAACTATGTACCGCGAGGCGCTCGACTTGCGCCGCAAACTGCTGGGAACGACTCACCTGAGCGTCGCCGACAGCATGACCGGTTTGGGGCGCGCGCTGGTGGCGCTGGGCAAGTTCACGGAAGCCGAGCCTTTGATTCGCTACGCCCTGGCCTTGCGGCGCAATCAACTTGGGCCTGACCACAAAGACGTCGCCGAAAGTCTGCATCGTTTGGGACGATTGCTGGGCGAGCAGGGAAAATTCGGAGAGGCGGCGGATACCTACCGGCAAGCTTTCGCCATCAACCGCAAACTCTACGGCTCGGAACATCCGGGCACCGCCGCCAGTCTCAATAATCTGGCGGTCATGTTGCAACAACTGGGCGATTATGCAGGTGCCGAATCTTTGTCCCGCGAAGTCTTGGCCTTGCGGCGCAAACTGCACGGCGACGAGCATCCAAACGTCGCGTCCAGCCTGACCAATCTGGCTTCCGTCCTGCAGGATGAACACAACTACAAAGAGGCCGAACAATGTTACCGGCAGTCGCTGGACATCTGGCGCAATCTGTTTGGCGAAAACCACGTCAAGCTGACCACCACAATGAACAGCCTGGCGACCTTGTTGGAAGCCACGGGCAATTACAACGAAAGCGAAGCGCTGCACCGGCAAACCCTGGCCATACGCCGCAAGGAGTGGGGAGACGAACACCGGGAAGTGGCGACGAGTTTGTACAATCTGGCATCCACGCTTTATCACAAACGCCAATATGCCGAAGCCGAAAAATTGCAGCGACAGGCGCTCGTCATCTATCAAAAATCGCTTCAACCGGAACATTGGCTGGTGCAGCGCAGCCGCAGTTATTTGGGCGCGTGCCTGCTCAAACTAGAACGCTATCCCGAAGCCGAGGCGGAATTGCTCTCGGCTTACGCCGGACTGAAGGCCGCGCGCGGCGAACAAAACGAGTTCACACGCAAAACCGTCAGTCGCCTGATCGAACTTTATGAAGCCTGGGGCAAACTCGCGCAGGCCGTGCCTTATCGCGCATTGCCCAAAGCGAATTAGCCCGGCGCAAAACAAAAATGTTTTCAACCAGATTCAAATGGGATTTGCAGGTCAACCGCCTGGCGCGGCTGATTGCGGAAAAGAGACAATCCGGCACACGCATTCTGGATTTAACCGAATCGAACCCGACGCGCGCCGGTTTTGATTTTCCCGAAACGGAAATCTTACCGGCGCTGGCACAACCGCCGGCAATGCTTTATGAGCCGCAGCCGAAGGGGCTGCTCACGGCGCGCGAGGCCGCTGCGGCTTATTACGCCGAGCGCCGGTTCACCGTCGCGCCGGAACGAATTCACCTGACGGCCAGCACCAGCGAAGCTTATGCCTACCTGTTCAAACTGCTTGCCGATCAAGGCGACAATGTGCTGGTTCCGCAACCTAGTTACCCACTGTTTGATTTTCTGGCCGCGCTGGAAGGCGTCGAGTTGCGGCCTTACGAACTGGAATACCTTTCAACAGGTTGGCGCGTGGATTTCGATTCGATGGAACAGGCGATGACGCCCGCCACGCGCGCCGTCATCGTGGTCAATCCGAACAATCCTACCGGTTCTTTTCTCAAGCGCGATGAGTTGCAGCGACTCAATGAACTCTGCGCGCGACACAATCTGGCGTTGATCGTGGATGAAGTCTTCAGCGATTACGCTTTCGGCGAAGACGAAAACCGCGCCGCATCGTTGGTTGAAAACACCGCTGTCTTGACCTTCGTGATGAGCGGCTTTTCCAAGATTCTCGCCCTGCCGCAAATGAAACTCGGCTGGATTGTGACCAACGGCCCCGCCGCTTTGCGCGAAGAAGCCGTCGAGCGACTGGATTTGATCGCCGACACTTTTCTGTCCGTCGGCGCTCCGGTGCAGCACGCCGCGCCGCATTGGTTCAACCTGCGCGCCGCGTTGCAGCGGCAAATTCTGGAGCGCGTGAAAGGCAATTACGGCTGGCTGGCGGCGCAAGTGGAAGACTCGCCCGTGCGTTTGCTGAACGCTGAAGGCGGCTGGTACGCCGTGTTGGAAATTCCGCGTCATCAATCCGAAGAAGACCTGATCTTAGGCTTACTGGCCCAAAACGACGTACTGGTACATCCGGGCTACTTTTTCGACTTTCCGCGTGAAGCCTTTTTGATATTCAGCCTGCTACCGACGCTGGCCAACTTTCGCCAAGCCAGCGAAAAAGTGTTGGCGCGAATGAGTCAGATTTGAGGCGTTGATCGTCGCGTCGAACAGGCAGGTACAGTGCCGCGCGCGTCAGCAAGCAGTTTGCCGACAATGCTGACCGCTTGCTGACGCGCGCGGTAATGTAGCGGTGCAATCGGTTTCGATAGTCTGCTTGCCGCCCGCTCGAACTTGCCTGTAGTATTCGCGCTTCGTTTCGTCCCCGATCCTCACCGAATTCACTTTCAGTACCGCGATTGGTTCTGAGCGGCGCTGACTCAAACTTACTCATCATGAAAAAAGCATTGATTACAGGCATCACCGGGCAGGACGGCAGTTATTTGACCGAACTGCTACTCAGCAAAGGCTACGAAGTTTACGGCATCATCCGCCGTGCCAGCACCTTCAACACCGAACGGCTTGACCATATTTATCAAGACCCGCACGAATCCGGGCGGCGAATGAAGCTGGTTTACGGCGATTTGAACGATGCCAGTTCGCTGAACAAGATTCTGCGCGATGTGCAGCCGGATGAGATCTACAACCTCGGTGCGCAATCGCACGTCCGCGTCAGTTTCGACATTCCCGAATACACCGCGGAAGTCGGCGGGCTGGGAACGTTGCGCTTGCTCGAAGCCATTCGCGAAACCGGACTCAACAAGACGCGGTTTTATCAGGCTTCGTCTTCGGAGCTTTACGGCAAGGTGCAGGAAATCCCGCAGCGCGAAACCACGCCGTTTTACCCGCGCAGCCCTTACGGCGTGGCCAAACTTTATTCGTATTGGATCACGGTCAATTACCGCGAAAGCTACGACCTGTTTGCCTGCAACGGCATTCTCTTTAATCACGAAAGCGAACGGCGCGGCGAAACCTTTGTCACGCGCAAAGTCACGCGGGCGGCGGCTTCCATCAAACTGGGACTGCAAGAAAAACTTTTTCTCGGCAACCTGGACGCCAAACGCGATTGGGGACACGCCAAGGATTACGTCCGCGCCATGTGGCTGATGCTGCAACAGGACGAACCGGACGATTACGTCATCGCCACTGGAGAAACGCATTCGGTGCGCGAACTGCTCGACGAAGCTTTCAGTCATTTAGGCTTGGACTGGCAACAGTTCGTCGAAGTTGACCCGCGTTATTTTCGCCCGGCGGAAGTGGATTTATTGATCGGTGACGCCACCAAAGCGCGACAAAAGCTGGGCTGGCAGCCGGAAATCACTTTCAAGGAATTGGTGCGGACAATGGTTGACGCCGACCTCGCAGATTTGAAAAAGAAACACAACCTCGCTTGAAAATCATGGCAAACATATTTCCCTACGAACGAGTGGTGGTCACGGGCGGCGCGGGTTTTCTAGGCTCGTATGTCGTCGAAAAGCTGCGCCAACGCGGCGTGGAAAACATCTTCGTCCCGCGACGCCGGGATTACGATCTGGTCAACATCGCGGACGTGCGGCGGCTTTACGACGACGCGCAGCCTGATTTAGTCATTCATCTGGCGGCGGTGGTTGGCGGCAT
>CAZRXE010000372.1:0-2335 GCA_964603695.1 uncultured Heliomicrobium sp. | reverse complement strand
CCATCAAACCTTCGATGGTGAAGTTGTGGCTGGAAGTAATGACGGCGTCGGTCAATTTGTTTTGGCCGTCGAGTACGGCGCGTTGGTTATTTTCTTTCAGGCCGCGAATGGTGATGTTGTCCACGTCAATCAGCAGCGTTTCGTGATATGTGCCGGGATGAATCTCAACCGTGTCGCCGGGAATGGTGCGATCCAGCGCCGATTGAATGGATTCGCCGGGCTGCACTCGCCAGGTTGTCGGGTCGCGGCGCGCGGCAGTTCTGTTTGTGTTGAACGCCGCAGGATTGACCGCCGCCAGCGCAGAGCCTTTGACGGAAGGCTGCAGATGCGGAACGACAGGCAAACCCGAAGGCACTTTTTCCGGGAACTCAGGCTTTTTCGATTCATCCGTCAGCGCGTGCAGAAAGGCGACCAGATCGGTTCGCTCCTGCGACGTAAGCGAAAAGCGGCGAATCTTGTCGTCAATGTTTTTCAAATCCAGACCGTTCCCGTGCCCGCCAGCCGAAGCGTAAAAGTTGACCACGTCTTCCAGCGTTTGAAAGCGTCCGTTGTGCATGTAAGGCGCGGTCAGCGCGACGTTGCGCAAAGTCGGCACTTTGAAAGCGTGTTTGTAAGGCTCGCCGCCTTCGATTTCGGCGCGGCCCAGGTCTTCGGGTTGGTGGTATTGGCCTAGCATCGGCGGCACGCCGATGACTTTGAAATCCGGGTTGGCGAAGGTCGGAAAGCCGTGGCATTCAAAACAGCGCGTTTTCAACGAACGAAACAACGTCAGTCCGCGCCGCTGTTCGGCGGTCAAGGCTGTGGAATCACCCGCCGCGTAACGATCGAACGGCGAATTATCGCTGATGATCGTTCGCTCGAAGGCGGCAATGGCATTGGTCACGTTGTCGAACGTTACACCGGAAGCGCCAAAGGCTTTTTCAAACAAGCCGACGTATTCAGGAATCTTCTTCAGTTCTTCAACCAGTTCTTCCGGCTTTTGATTCATTTCATCCGCCGCCGTGATGGGCGAACGTGCTTGATCTTCAAGGTCGCTCGCGCGGCCATCCCAAAACAGTTTGTGGTAATAGGCCGCATTCCAAAGACTGGGCGAATTGCGGCGAAGCGACGTTCCTCTGGCGCGTCCGGGACCGATGCCTTTGCCATTCACGCCCATTGAGGTAATGCGCCCGTCACTGAAACCCAAATCCGGGTGATGGCAAGTGGCGCAGGATTGAGTGTTGTCGCCGGACATGACCGGATCGAAATAGAGCAAGCGACCAAGCTCGACTTTCTCCGGCGTGCCGGGATTGTTCGCGCGCTGATTCATCGCCGGAAAAGCGCGACGCAATCCGCCGCTGCCCGGATTGCCGTTCGTCAGCCCGGCGGGCGGAATGTCCGGGGCAAACGGAATCATTCCAATGCTCAGGACTGCGCCGGCAGCCAATCCCAGCAAGGCGATCAAAGCCATTAACAGACGGCGCAACTTTCCCTTTTTCGGGGTGGAGGGCGGCAATGGGTGAAGACTGGTCATAATGTCCTTTATGTTCAGAAGGGTTCGGAGTTCACGCTTTGGCAGGTGCGTTTTTCCGGGACACGCCAACGCCTGAACTCTGAACATTTAACCGATTAGGAAAGCCCGGCTGGGCTAAGCGGATTTGAGAGTGGGCATTATAGTCCTATCGCTCCGGCTGACAATTTCAACCGTCAAAGCCGGGAACGCCTTCATCGAGCTGCACTCCCAAAGTGTTGAGCGCCATCGCCACCAAATTGTATTGCCCGACGGTGAAGATCAAATCCAGTAATTGTTGCGCACTGAACCGCTCGGAGAGCGATTGCCAGGTGGCATCGCTGACGAAGGCTTCGGCGTGCAATTCGTCCACGGCGCACAGCAACGCGGCGTCCGAATCGCTCCAGCCTGCGGCCTCGGTGCCGGTTTTGACGCGAGCGATTTCTTCATCGGTCAACCCGGCCTGTCTGCCGATCAGCACGTGTTGCCCCCATTCGTATTCGCTGCGGCAAAGCCAGCCGATTCGCAAAATGACCAGTTCGCGTTCGCGCGGCAGCAAGGTGGATTTGTTTAGAATATGTGTGCCGAAAACCATCCAGCGTTCAAGCAGTTTTGGGTGATGCGCCAGTGTGCGAAAAATGTTGAGTACCCGGCCACGCATTCGCGCGCGATCCAAAATGCGTCGTACATCATCGTCCATTTGTTCGTCGGCCAATGGTGTTATTCGTGCTTCTGATAGATGCATTGTTCAGTCTCCTTAAAGTGTGGGACAAGCGTTTAAGCCCCTCGAAACGGCGTCTTAATTGCGCTCGCAATCTTGTGTGACCTTCTTATCACACTTTCGCT
>CAZRXE010000371.1:0-2146 GCA_964603695.1 uncultured Heliomicrobium sp. | reverse complement strand
CGTCAATTTTCACAACGACGGGTAGAGTGCCGTGATTGGCGACGTTGGCTGGCAATTCAAAGTTGATTTGATCCAGGCCGACAAAATCCGGTTGCGGCCCGGCGTAATGCACTTTGGCTTCGATGCCGCCAACCAGTACGTGAACGCGGCTGCTTACAAAACTCTTGTTGCCCACCTCGCCCAAGCCGGTGCCGAAGAGCGCCAGGATCGTTGCTTCGCCGCGTTCTGTTTGCGTTTCGTGCGGGCCTTGGCGGAAGGTGCGACCATCTAAAATCGCACCGGCACCGCTGCCGCTCGCGTCAAAACTGAACGCTGCAAAGCCGGACGTTTTTACCTGAATCAGTTCGCGCGTGCGATGGCCATTGCCGCGCTCAACCACGACTTCCACCTCGCCCGCTGACGTGTCTTCCGGCAGTTGATAATTGATTTGTGTGCTTGAGACAAACAGCAGCGGTGCGGCTTTGCCATTCACCAACACGCGCGTTCCTGCCAGCGTCGTAGGCAGTGGCAAACGACTTGCCGCTTCTGTCGCGGCGGCGAAATCTGCGCCGAACGCCGAGGCCAAACCACCGGGCGCAAGATTCGTCGAATAATCCGCCGCGTTGACGGAAACCTGTTGTGCTTGTGTTGTGACCAAACAAAGCAAAAAGAGCGCACAAAGGATTGTGAGTTGTTTCATGAAGTACTTCCTTTCCATCGAACTCAATCGCGGAATCAAGCAATTAACGGGCACTGTGAGTGTAGGCGTGACAGTCGGAATTTTACTTGCGAGGCGCATACACGGCAAGCCCTTAATCGGTTGCCAACAGAATTTCCGATTGACAGCCTCGCAGCAAGTGCCTACACTCCGTCAGCCTTAACACAAACCCATTAAGCAGCAACCTAATCTTTAGCTGCCTTCTTCACGAGAATCTAATTACTGAAATACGGGCGTTATTCGCTCTATTGAGTAAGGTGCATTTGTACCTAACTGTCCATAAAGGTGCCGCCACCCCGTTTGCCTGACATCTTGTTGGCAATGTCTTGGAAAAGACATTGCGCGAACTATCGAAAAGGATTCATCGTCATGCCTCACCCTCACATCCCCTCACGCGCTTCGCTCGTTCTCTGCCTGGCCCTGGTGGCCTTGTTAGGAGCATTTTTCTTACGCCCTGCGGCTGCCGTTTTGGCGGCGAGACTTCCGGTTGAGTCATCCTCCCGGTTGGCCACGTTCCTGCATCGCCTGGCCGGGCAGGACACGCAACGGCAGACAGTGCAAGCAGAGCAGACGCGTCAGCCGCAGCAACGACAAGTCCAAAGCCGTACAGCCACCGAAGGACAAGACGAAACCAAACCTGTTCCCTGCCCCTTGCCGGAGTATTACGACAAGCTGTCCGGTTCGGCACAGGCGGCGCTGCTGGCGCAATTGGGTTGCGTCCCGCCCGCGACCCCGACAGCAACGAAACCCACCGGAGAACGCGCTGCTGCCACGCTGGAAGCCGCGCTGGCGAATGTGCCGGTGAACGATCCGACGGCTGACACAACCAATCGCAACACCCAAAGCGAAACCGCGTTGGTACTGGCCGGATCGAATGTGGTGTCCTCCTTCAATGATTCTGGTTCGACACTGACTGCCGGGGGACATTTTACGGGCTATGCCGTTTCGATGAACGGCGGTGCGAGCTTTGTAGACAAAGGAACCTTACCCAACAGCACAGGCGGCGATGCGGGCGATCCGGTGCTGGCGCACAGCGCAAAAACGGGAACGACGTTTCTGGTCACATTGGAATTCAACAACCTGGCGGCCTTACAGGTTTTTCGCTCGGTTGACAATGGCATGACGTTCAATGCGCCCGTCAACGGTGCGCCGGGCTTTACCAATCCCGCGCACGATAAGGAATGGATTGCTGTGGACAATACGCCTGGCGCACCGGGTTCGGGCTATGGCAATGTATATCTGGCCTGGCGCAATTTTGGCACGTCTGGTGGCATCATCTTTACACGTTCGACAGATGATGGGTTGACCTGGGGGCCAAGCGGCGGCTTGCTCATTGAAGGAGTTGCTTCTGGTGGCAGTCAAGGGGCCTTCGTTACAGTCGGCGCAGACCACGCCGTGTATGTGTTTTGGTATGACGGAGCAACCTCTCAGCGTCGGCTACGGATGAAG
>CAZRXE010000370.1:0-6178 GCA_964603695.1 uncultured Heliomicrobium sp. | reverse complement strand
CAAAGACCTGAGAGAATCCAGAATGAGCATTTCTTCAATCGGACCACATATTGGCCAGATGGCACCCGCCATTGATTTGCCTGACGGCGACGGCAAGCGATGGCGACTGGTAGACCATCGCGGCAAGATCGTCGTGCTGCTGTTTTATCCGGGCGATGAAACGCCTGTTTGCACCAAGCAGCTTTGCAGCGTGCGCGACAACTGGGAACGTTACGTGGAAACGGGAGCGGAAGTCATCGGCATCAATACAGACTCCGTCGAAAAACACCGTTCCTTTGTCGCCAATCACAAATTGCCGCTGCGTTTGCTGTCAGACGCTAATGAAATGGTGGTGCGTGCTTACGACATGAAAGGCTTGTTCGGTACGCGGCGCGGTGTGGTGGTGATTGATCCCAAAGGTTATATCAACTACCGTCGCGTGGTGGTTCCGGTCTTTCGTCCAAGCGATGACGAAGTGATTCAGGCAATCCGAGGCGTCACCAAACTGGATTAGCGGACGGCATTCCTTCCGAACTTCCCCTACCTTTTTCTATGGACACTGAAACGATTTCTCCGACGCCGGAAACTGTTGCGCCCAGCGCCCAGCGACTGCAACAGATGATTAATGAACTGAGCGTCGAGTTTATTTCCATTCTCGATCTGGACGAATTGATAGAGCGCGTGGCGCAACGGCTGCGGGAAGTCATTGACTACAAGTTTTTCAATCTCTTTTTGGTGGACGAAGCGCGCGGCGGACTGCTTTGGAAAAAGTCCGTTGGTTACAACCTGGCGGAAGTCGCCGCGCACGAAATCATTCCTTTCGACCGCAGCATCGCCTCTGCTGCCTGGCGCGAAGGTATGACGATCAATGTCGGCGATGTCAGCCAGGATTCGCGCTACCTGCCGATTGCCGCCGCCGAAAACGGCAACGCGCCGCGTTCGGAAATCGCAGTCCCGCTGGCGCTGGTGCGCGACCGAAAGATCGTCGGCGTGCTGACAATTGAGAGCGCCGAACCCGACTACTTTACCCGCGATCACGAACGCGTCTTGAACGTGCTGGGCAATCAACTGGCCATCGCGCTGGAACACGCACGCGTTTACGACGAACTGCGCCAGCGAACGCGCGAAATGCGCGCGCTGATTGAAATCGGCCACGAAATCACTTCGATCTTGGATTTGGATCGGCTGCTCGATCACATCGCGCCGATGCTCGACCGGCTGATTAACTACGAATTTCTGCTGGTCGGTTTGGTGGACGATGGCCGTTATGAATTCGTTTGGCACATCGAGGAAGGCTACCGCGCGCCCAAACGCGACCACGCGTACCGCACGCCATTGACGCAAGGAGTGGTTGGTCGCGCCGTCCGCGAGCGCCGCACGCAAATCGTCGGCGATGTGCTACGCGATCCCGATTACTACCTGACAGACACCTGGCGCGACCACAATCAGCGTTCGGAAATCGCCGTGCCGCTCATTTACGAGGAAAAAGTCATCGGCGTGCTGGCGCTGGAAAGCAGTCAAACCAGCGCCTTCAACGAATACCACGGGCGTTTGCTGGAAAATATCGCCAATCCATTGAGCATCGCCATCGTCAACGCGCGACTGCACAAGGAACATGTCGAACGCGAACGGCGCTTTGAACACGAAATCCTGATGGGGCGCGACATTCAGCGTGCGATGCTGCCGGACAATCCAAACGTCAAAGGTTTTGAACTGGCCGCGCGGCTGGAACCGGCCTTGAACCTGAGCGGCGATTTTTACGATTACATTCCGCTGTCGGAAAAACGATTGGGTTTGATGATCGGCGACGTTGCTGGCAAAGGCGTTCGCGCGGCGATGGGCATGGCGGCGGCGCGCAGCATTCTGCGTTCGGTGGCGCGACGCGGCGGCGGCCCTGCCAAAGTCCTGCGCGACGCCAATCTGCGATTGCATCGCGACCTGGGCAAACAATTGTTGCTGACGCTGGTTTACGGCGTACTCGACACCGAAACCAAAACCTTTCAATACTGCAACGCCGGTCATAATTCGCCGCTGCTGGTCAAAGCCAACGGCAAATGGCGCGCGCTGAAAACCGGCGGTTTGCTGATGGGCGTATTCGACAAACAGCAATACAAAAGCGAAACCCTGCACCTGGAAAAAGGCGACGTGCTGTTTTTTTACACCGATGGTTTGGTTGAAGCCCACACGCCGCCGCCGCATCCAGTAGATTTCGGCGAACCGCGTATTCTGGATTTCCTGCTCAATCATCGCCACTTAAAGGCTTCGGCAATCATTGATGCGGCAATCAACTACGTCAACGAATTCACCGCCGGCGCACACCAGCACGATGATTTAACGCTGGTCGTGCTGAAGGCGCTGTGACCGTTCCGTCGGAGATTTGGAAAAGCCGAAGTTCATCTGTTATGGTGTCCGCCTTACTCGTACAAGCTAACTTTTACCCAACAATTAATCATCATTCTTACCCGGATCAGTACCGCGAGCGGTAGCGAGCGCGGTGCGGATTCTTCTGGAAGGCGAACTATGGAAGTACTTACGTCCGCAACCAATGCGGCGGCAGGTTCGTCAGCGATCAGAACCGGCGAAGCGCAACGCTCCGCTCCAACCCTGACTGCCGGCGAAAAACTCGCGGCTTATTATGACTTGACTAAGCCGCGCATCACGTTTCTCGTTGTGCTGTCGGCGCTGGCCGGGTTCGCGCTCGGTTCACCGTCGCCGATCAACTGGCTGTTGTTTCTGCACACCGCGCTCGGCATCGCGCTTCTCTCCAGCGGCATTTCCACGCTCAATCAATGCTGGGAATGGAAACTGGATGCCCTGATGGAGCGCACCAAATCGCGTCCGTTGCCGATGGGCAAACTGACTTCGCGCGGCGCGGTCATCTTCGGCATCGGTATTTCGCTATTGGCCGAAATCTATCTGGCCTGGCTGGTCAATCCGCTGACCGCCGTTTGGGGATTCATTGCGCTGGCGAGTTACCTGTTCATTTATACGCCGCTGAAAACGCGCACTCATTGGTGTACGTTCATCGGCGCAATTCCCGGAGCCTTGCCGCCATTGCTCGGCTGGGCTGCGGCGCGCGGCGAAGTGGGTCTGGAAGCGTGGACTTTATTCGGCATTTTATTTTTCTGGCAATTCCCGCACTTCCACGCCATCGCCACCATGTACCGCGAAGATTACGGGCAAGCCGGCATTCGCATGCTTCCAGTCATCGAACCCGACGGCAAAGCCACGGCCCGACAAATCGTTGCTTATACCGTTGGGCTGTTTTTCGTCAGCCTGCTGCCGACGCTGCTGGGCATTTCCGGCTGGATTTATCTGGCCGGCGCGGTCGTACTCGGCGCGTGGTTTCTGCACGCCAGCCTGACCACCGCCAGACAAATGAACCGCGAACAAGCGCGCCATCTGCTGAAAGTGTCTGTGATGTATTTGCCGCTGCTGCTTGGCTTGATGGTGCTGAATCGTTAATCAGAAGCTGTTTTCAATCCGTGCGGATGAATCAATCCTGTTTGCAGTATTAATTCATCCGCACGGATCAAAAGCCTTTTCAGTTTTGGCTGGCGCGATTGATTTCAGCGGAAAATTCCCGCCACTTCCGCCGAATCCAGGTTACCGCCACTGACGACATTGACGACCGTTTGATCTTTTAGCCGTTCGCGCAATTTGATGGCCGCCGCCGTGGCCGCCGCTCCCGCGCCTTCCACCAGGTTGTGCGACGTTCGCCAGAGCAGGCGAATGGCTTCGCGGATTTCCTCATCGCTGACCAACACAATCTCATCTATGCCTTTCAAAATAATGCTCAGTGTAAGTTCCGCCGGACAGCGCGTGGCAATGCCGTCAGCGAAGGTGTTTGCGGTTTCTGTGGAAATGATCTTGCCGGCTTTCCACGACAGGTAATGGCTGGGTGCGGCTTCGGATTGCACGCCGTAAATTTTGGTGTTGGGCGAAAGCGCGCGAAACGCCGTAATCACGCCGCACACGCCACTGCCCATCCCAATCGGCACGAAAACAGCGTCAGCCTGTAGTCCCTGCGCCTGCAAGCTTTCGATGATTTCCAGCGCATACGTGCCGACGCCGTTTATTAAATGCGGTTCGTTGGCCGAGTGGATGTAGCGCAGGTTTTCGGCTTCGGCGAGACGCGAGACTTCTTCGCGGGCTTCGTCGAAGTCGCGCCCATATTCGACCAGCCGTGCGCCATAAGCGCACATGGCCGCGTTCTTTTCAGGATTGTTGCCGAAGGGAACGACAATCGTGGACGGAATCGAATGCAGTGACGCCGCCAATGCCACGGATTGTCCGTGATTGCCGCGCGTGGCCGTGATCACACCCGCCTGCTTTTGATGTTGTGTGCGATCCGTCGCTAAGTGATACATGAAATTCAATCCGCCGCGCACTTTGAACGCGCCGGTCGGCAGATGATTTTCGTGCTTGAGAAACAAGCGCGCGCCGAGTTCCGCGTTGAGCAGCGGATACTCCATCAGCGGCGTTGGCGTAAGCGTGCGATAAACGATTTCGCGCGCGGCGCGGATGGCTTCCACCGAAACGCTTTCGACCGGAGTGTTTATCTGTGAATTCATAGGTGTGAGACGAAGAAGGATTGACGTTGCGTCGGGCGCTGTATATTGCGCTTTCGACGCTTCCGAAAAGACAGCGGAATCTAACGGCGAAACTGGGAAAACTCAAGCGGGGTAATGCGGCGCGATGATCGAAGAAATACAAGCCAAATCCATTCTGAATCCGACAGGCGGCTTTCTCTCCACCTACACGCATTCACTGAATGCTTATCAAGGCTGCGCCTTCGGCAAAAACTCCTGCCCGTATTGTTACGTGCAAGCCAGTCCTGTGCAGCGTTTTTCCGGCAAACTCTGGGGCGAGTGGGTGAAGGCGAAGATCAACGCGCCGGAACTGTTGCGTCAGGAACTGGAAAAGGTGCGGCGCAAAGGGGGTTTCGGCGGCTTGCGGATTTTCATGAGCACGGCGACCGATCCTTATCAAGGCGCGGAAGCGCGGTTGAAACTGACGCGCGGCGTGCTGGAAGTCTTTGCGATGAGCGGCGATTTCGGATTACTGGTGGTGCAAACGCGCTCGCCGCTCGTTGAACGCGACATTGATTTACTGACAACGCTGGGTTCGCGCGTCTGGGTAAGCCTGACGGTGGAAACCAATCGCGAGGAAGTGCGACGGCAAATCACTCCCGCTTCGCCGAGTATAGCGCGGCGGCTGGCGACGCTGGAACGATTGACTGCCGCCGGCATCCAAACGCAGGCGGCGATTAGTCCCATGCTGCCTTGCGACGCGGAAGAGTTCGCCGCGCTAATTGCGCTGCGCGCAAGCCGTGCGGTCGTGGACACCTTAATTCACGGCGACGGCGCGGACGGACGGCGCAGCGTCGCATTGGGGATGCCGGAGTTGTTGCGAAGTCTTGGTTATGCCGATTGGTTACGGGAAGATGCGCACGTTGAGTTACTCGCCGCATTGCGCCGGGAAATGGGCGCGGAGCGGGTCGGGTTCAGCCAGGAAGGCTTTAACTTGTTGTAGAAAAAACGTTTTACGAAAACGAGGGAAGCGTTTATGATGCGCGCGATGGAAATATCCCACTTTCAATAACAACCGCGCTGAGGAGGCTTTTACGAAAAAGTTTTCCTTGTCGTGTTTTTGAGGTTGAAGAAGATTGAGTTTCCAGCCGCGCCTACTCACTAGCATCAACGGTGATGCGCCGTCTTTGAGCAGTTTTTGGCTTGCGCAGTCGGTGGTTAGAGAGCAGGAAGTAAGCAACCAGGAAGCAGTTCTGTTCGTTGTCAGTTAGTTACGTACGCCTGAGTTACGATTGCGTTTGCCGGAAACCGTTTCCGTTTCGCCAGTCAGGTCTGCTTCGTTAGTAATTCAAAGGAAAATTTATGTCAGTTCGTTTGTATGTTGGAAACCTGCCTTTCAATGTGACTGAGCAGGATTTGGAAGAGATTTTTGCCCAAGTGGGCACGGTTCAATCCACGAGTATTGTGACGGATCGCGACACCGGGCGTTCGCGCGGATTCGCTTTCGTCGAAATGGAAACGCAGGAAGCTGCTGATGCGGCGATTCAGAATTTCAATGGGCGCGAATTGGAAGGACGGTCGTTGACAGTCAACGAAGCGCGTCCGCGTGAAAGCCGTCCGCCCCGTAGCGGTGGCTTCGGTGGCGGCGGCGGCTTTGGTGGTGGCGG
>CAZRXE010000369.1:0-2222 GCA_964603695.1 uncultured Heliomicrobium sp. | reverse complement strand
GGCTGCCCCAGCCTTATCTGAATGGCCGGAAACGCGCGAGTTGATTTATGTGGTTGATGTCCAGCAAACGCTGCAGGGATACGGACTGGTGGTGGAAATACATCACCGCGAACGCAGGAAAGATGGAGAGTGGACAAAACCCAAATCCCAGCGTATCCCGCGCAACATCATACCGAACCTGCCTGAT
This sequence comes from uncultured Heliomicrobium sp., assembly GCA_964603695.1. Lineage (GTDB taxonomy): Bacteria > Acidobacteriota > Blastocatellia > RBC074 > RBC074 > RBC074. The sequence continues at coordinate 2,035 of CAZRXE010000369.1, read as the reverse complement.
TCCGTTGACCGCGAAGTCCTGACGCTGCTTGCAGGCGGCAGAGACATCGCCATCAATAATGTCTTCAACACAGTCGCGCAGGCTTACGATTCCATTCCGAGCATTTATCAGTTGGGCGGCCTGCTGCCGAAAATCGTTATTCCGATGATTGCCGGAACCGGGCGCGGACGACTCAAACTGGCGGAATACGGCGATGTCTGGCTGCCGTTCGAGTGGGATAATGGCGCGTCTTATGAATTCCAACTGGAAATCCGCCACGAACAGAAACCCGATCAATTCGTCATCACCGGGTTGCTTTATCGAGGCGAAGAGCAATTGCATCTGGCTGCGCCCATTTTGTTGATTGACGACGGCATTCTATTCACGCGCGAAAAAGCCGCCCGCTTCGATGCGCACGGCGCGTTCAACTGGGTTTCGCTGATGCGCAGGCAGGAAACGATTGTCGTGCCTGCGCATCAGCGCGACGAACTGCTTGGCGAAATTCTCAAATCGCCGCATCTGCCCAAGCTTTCCCTACCTGAAGAATTACGCTACGAAGAAATCGCGATTGAACCGCGCCCGCATCTGAAAATCCGCGAGCCAGAGAAAAGTTATTGGGGGCCGCAAAAACTGCGCGGCGAACTGGCTTTTGAATATGACGGCTCGGTCATTGAAAGTCACAGCCCCATCCGCGGCGTTTACAAAGCCGCCAGGCGTCAATTCCTGCGACGAAATGAGGAGATTGAAAAAGCTGCTGCTGAAACCTTGCGGGAATTGGGATGGCGGCTTAAAGCCGCAGACATAGGTTTCACCGCTCCGCATTGGGAATTGTCGCCGAGCAAGCTGCCGCGCGTGGTTCGCGATCTGCTTATCTCCGGTTGGCACGTCGAAGCCGAAGGCAAAGTCTATCGCCGCCCGGGCAAATTCAATTTGGACGTGACCTCCGGCATTGATTGGTTCGAGCTTCACGGCAAAGTGGATTTCGACGGTCAAAGCGCCAACCTGCCAGCGTTGCTATCCGCCCTGAAGCGCGGCGAAAGCTTGGTCAAACTTGATGACGGCACGTATGGAATGTTGCCCGAAGAGTGGCTGGGCAAATACGGTTTGCTGGCTGGGCTGGGGCAGGTGGAAGGCAATCATCTACGTTTCAAAAAGGCTCAACTCGGCGTGCTTGACGCTTTGCTCGCCTCGCAACCCGAAGCCGATTTCGACACCGCCTTCGCCAAAGCTCGCCAGGAATTGATGCGGTTTGAAGGCATCAATTCCGTTGATCCGCCTAAGGGCTTCGCCGGTGAATTGCGACCATATCAACGCGAGGGACTGGGCTGGATGAGCTTCCTGCAAAAGTTCAACTTCGGCGGCTGTCTGGCAGATTGCATGGGCCTGGGCAAAACCGTTCAAGTCCTAGCCTTGCTGGAATCGCGGCGACAGTTACGCGCCGGCGAAATCGGAAGACCTGGGGAAGGGGAAACTGAGAGAAAGGTAGACAAAGAGGCAAGCAGACAAGGAAAAGGAGAAATGAACTCCGGATCTCCCAATTCCGCCATTCTCCCATCCTCTCATCTCCCAATCTCCTCATCCCCTCTTCCTCCATCTCTGGTTGTCGTGCCGAAATCGCTCGTCTTCAACTGGCACCAGGAGGCGATACGCTTTGCGCCGAAACTGCGCGTGCTTGAACACACCGGGCAAGAACGCGGCAATGTGGCCGAACAGTTGAATGATTACGATTTGATCCTGACCACTTACGGCACAATGCGTAACGACGCGGTGGAGTTCAAAGACATTCAATTCGATTACGTCATACTGGACGAAGCCCAAGCCATCAAAAACGCCGATACCGTTTCAGCCAAAGCTGTCCGCTTATTGAAAAGCAATCACCGTCTGGCACTGAGCGGAACGCCGATTGAAAACCACTTGGGCGAATTGTGGAGTCTGTTCGAGTTTTTGAATCCGGGTATGCTCGGTTCGGCCTCGATCTTCAAACTGACCGGATCCACGGCGCGCAATCCCGACGAAGAAACCCGCAAGCTGTTGTCGCAAGCCCTGCGCCCTTTCA
>CAZRXE010000368.1:0-4585 GCA_964603695.1 uncultured Heliomicrobium sp. | reverse complement strand
CTGCCGCGCCAGAACCAAAGACACCAAAGTGCGGAGCGGCCCTTTGCCGCGCCCGCCGCGCAACACCAAAGGGCTTTATTCGTATCCTGACCTGGTGGTGATTTGCGGAGAGCCGCAGCATCTGGACGACCATCGCGATGTCGTCACAAATCCGACAGTGATTATCGAAGTGCTTTCGCCGACCACGGAAGATTTCGACCGCCGCGTGAAATTTGCGCGTTATAGGGAATGGAACGAGGCCCTGACGGATTATCTGCTGGTTTCCCAGTCCCAAGCTTTCGTCGAACACTTCCTGCGCCGCGCTGACGGCGAATGGCTTTATCGCTCTTATTGGGGGCTTGGCCGGGAATTCGCTATTGATTCCATTCAATGCACGCTGCTGATGGATGACGTATATGACCGCATCACGTTTCCGCCGGTTGCCGCTGATGACGATAAAGAGAGTGAAGATGAAGGGAATGAAACTGATGAAACCGAGAAAGCTGAATAGCTCGAACAATCTGAAAGAACTGCCGGCTCTGCTTGCTCTCGCCGTCCTGATTGGGGCGACCGGCTCCGCTTTATCGCTTGCCGCTACGCAAAACAAACAAGCGCGTCGCCGTCCGCCGAACATTGTCTTCATCCTTGCCGACGATCTTGGCTACGGAGATTTAGGCAGTTACGGCCAAAAGAAAATCCGCACGCCACACCTGGACAAAATGGCGGCGGAAGGCATGCGCTTCACGCAGTTTTATTCCGGCTCGCCGGTTTGCGCGCCGTCGCGCGCGGTGTTGATGACGGGCAAACACGGCGGCCATGCGTTCATTCGCGACAACAAGGAAGTCCAGCCCGAAGGCCAATGGCCGATTCCCGCCGGCGAAGTGACCATCGCCGAATTGCTGAAAGCGCAAGGTTACGCCACGGGCGGTTTCGGCAAATGGGGCTTGGGTTTCATCGGCAGCGAAGGCGATCCGAACAAGCAAGGCTTTGATTTGTTTTACGGCTACAACTGCCAGCGCGAAGCGCACAACTTTTATCCCGATCATCTGTGGCGCAACGATCAAAAAGTCTTACTCGAAGGCAATTCGCGCGGGCTGACCGGCAAACACTATTCGCACGATTTGATCGAAGCCGAAGCTTTGCAGTTCATCCGCGACCATCGCGACCAACCGTTTTTCGCTTATGTGCCGTTCACCATTCCGCACCTGGCGTTGCAAGTGCCGGAAGATTCGCTCGCCGAATACGTGGGCAAATGGGACGACCCGGCATACGACGGCAAGAACGGTTATCTGCCGCATCCGACGCCGCGCGCGGCTTACGCGGCGATGGTGACGCGAATGGATCGCGGCATCGGCAGGATTTTCAGCCTGCTCAAAGAACTGGGTTTGGACGACAACACGCTGGTGATGTTCAGCAGCGACAACGGCGGCGCGTTCGGCGAAGTCAGCAAAGAGTTCGACTTTCAACCCGGCAGACTGGGCGGCACGGATTATGTCTTTTTCAATTCGACGGGGAATTCGCGCGCATTCAAAGGCAGTATTTACGAAGGCGGCATCCGCGTGCCGTTCATCGCGCGCTGGCCGGGCAAAATCAAAGCCGGAACGGTGAGCCATCTGCCGGCGGTGTTTTATGACCTGATGCCGACGCTGTGCGAAGCGGCGGGCGCGACCACGCCGAAAGAATCCGACGGCCTCAGTTTTCTGCCGACCCTGCTCGGCAAAGCGCAACGGAAGCACGAGTTTTTGTATTGGGACTTTGGCGGTTACGGCGGTCAGCAAGCCGTGCGCGCGGGTGATTGGAAGGCGTTGCGGCGCAATCTGCACCGAGGCAATTTGCGCACGGAGCTTTACAACCTGGCCAAAGACCCCGGCGAACAACAAGACCTGGCGGACAAACATCCTGAAATCGTCAAACGCCTGGAAAAAATCATGACCGAGCAGCATCAACCCTCTGCCATCTTTCCGATCAAGGTTTTGGATCAAGCGGCAAAATGAAAACGAGACGAAACGCTTTTGCCAACTTGCTGAGCGCGTTTTTCGCGCTCGGCTTGTTTGGCCTAACCTGTCCGGCGCAGCAATCCGAACCACCAGCCACAACACCCACGCAGGAACCAACCGCACAACCGGAACCGAAGCCTTCGCGTTGGCAATGGTCGTTTTCGATTCGCAACCGAACGGGTTTTCGCACCGATTCGCCGCGTGTGCTGCAAATGTCGCGGACGTTTTTCGACGGCAAAGGCGTGCTGAAAATCAGCGACGACTGGCGTTTGACGCTTGAAGCTCGCGCTCACATTGATCCGGTCAGGCGGCTGGGTTATCCGAAATCCGTTTGGGTAGACCCGCGTCAGGTCTTGCTCGACGGCAAAATAAAAAAGGTGGACTTGAAGCTGGGCTTGCAGCAAGTCGTTTGGGGACAGGCAGACGGTTTGCGCGTGCTGGATGTCATCAACCCGCTGGATTACCGCGAATTCATCCTGGAAGACTTTCTGGATTCGCGCCGCCCATTGTGGCTGGCGCGCGCGGATGTGGCGATGGGCGCGGGTTCGCTGCAATTGATCTGGGTTCCGTATTTCGCCCCGGCGCGCTTGCCCGGCGCGGAAAACGAGTTTGGTCTGGGCAGCAGTTTCGGCCTGGGACTCATCAGCGCCGCGCAAACGGGTTTGCCGCCGTTTTCCACGCGCGTGGAACCGACGCGGCGGCCAGCTTATCAATTGAAATCATCGCAAGCCGGCGCGCGTTACAGCCGCAGCCTGGGCGCGTGGGATGTGACGGCGAATTACTTTTACGGCTGGGAAGACACGCCGACCACATATTTGCGCGGCTTTGAATTCACTGCCAATCAGCCTTTACCGACAGTCGTTTTCCAACCCAAATTCGAGCGCAAGGAAGTTTTCGGCGGCACTGCGGCCACGAACTTCGGCTCTGTAGTTTTGCGAATGGAAGCCGGTTGGAATCGAAACAAACCCGCCGCAGTGACGGACACTTCGATCAAAGCCGGCTTTGAAAAATTCGGGCAGTTTTCCGGCGTGACGGGCTTGGATTGGTCCGCGAAAACCTGGCTGTGGATCAGCGGGCAATACTTTTTTCAATCGGTCAACGCGCCGCAAAACCGCCTGCTCTTTCCGCGCAACAACCATCTGGCGTCGGTCTACTTTCGCACCAACTTCCTGCGCGACACGCTCAGGCCGGAGTTTTTCGTGCTGACCGGACTCAATCAGCGGCAGTTCATGATTCGACCGAAAATCAGCAAAACACTGGGCGATCATTGGAGCATCGGCCTGGGCGCGGATTTTCTGGGCGGACGGCAAAACAACATCTTCGGCTTTTTCGATTCGCGCGACCGCGTGGTGATCGAATTGAAATGGTTGAAATAGTTCGGACGAATCACTACCGCTCGCGGCGCTAATTTGTTTGCTTTGTCTCTTCGCAGCGTTTCGGCTACATTGCGCGCACCCACAACAGCAGTTCAAGCAATACACAACAACTCTCTTTTCAGGAAAAGGCTTCAACACTAGATTCCGGGGCGGTGGTTTGTCCCGGCAGGAATAACCATTCTCGGAGGTTTTGGCATGGACGTGAATCAAATTTTGCAAAATGTGGCCAACATCATGACCACGGTCGGATTGAAGATTCTGGCGGCGGTTGTGCTGTATATGATCGGGCGCTGGCTGATTGGATTCGTCATCAAGCTGATGCAGCGTGCGCTGGATGCGCAGCACGTTGACGCCACCATTCAGCGGTATTTGGCCAATATCGTTTCCGTAGTTTTGAACATCGCGCTGGTCATCGCCATTCTGGGCTATTTCGGAGTGGAAACGACGACTTTCGCCGCATTGTTGGCGGGTGCCGGACTCGCCATCGGAGCGGCCTGGGGCGGTTTGCTGACAAACTTCGCCGCCGGCGCGTTTCTGGTGATTTTGCGGCCTTACAAAGTCGGCGATTTCATTACGGCGGGCGGCGTCACCGGCACGGTCAAGGAGATCGGGTTGTTTGTGACGACCATCTTGACGCCGGACAACGTGCAGACTTTTGTCGGCAACAACAAAATCTTTTCCGATAACATTCAGAACTATTCCGCCAATGCTTTCAGACGTGTTGATTTGGTGGCGCAACTCAATCATTCGGTGGACGCCAACGACGCCATCAAACGATTGAAAGCCGAGCTTGGCAAAATTTCGAACGTGATGGCCGAACCCGCGCCGGACGTGGAAATTCTGGAATTCAATCTGTCCGGGCCGGTGTTGTGCGTGCGGCCCTACTGCCACACGGATCATTACTGGCAGGTTTATTTCGATACCAACAAACTCATCCGCGAAACTTTCGGCGCGGCGGGTTACCCGACGCCGGAGCGGCATTACGTGATGCGAAACAGCGGCTGAAGTTCAGCCGAGTCAGTACCGCGAGCGGTAGCGAGCGTGACTTCAAAAAATCACGCTCGCTACCGCTCGCGGTACTGACTCAATTTTTACCGGCCAGAATCTTTTCCCGCCCGGTCAGGTATAGCAGCACCACCAACACGACAAAAGGAATCAGCGAAAGCAGATCGGCGTTCGGCCCATTGAACAGCGGATTGCCGACGTTGGCCCAATCTTCGATTTTTTTGTTGG
>CAZRXE010000367.1:0-2724 GCA_964603695.1 uncultured Heliomicrobium sp. | reverse complement strand
GCTGGGCGGATTTCAAATGTGGGAGCCGAAAGAAGATGGCACGCCAGGCTGGGCTAATCGTCCTGACTTTCTGGACGGTGTTGCTGGCACTGGGCTGGCGCTGCTGGCCGCCTGCACTGATTACGAACCGCAATGGGATCGCTTGTTGGCGGTCTCGATTTCATAAAGAGGAACAGCGATGAAAAAACATATTGAACGTCCAAGCAATGCCGTCAACGAAAAGAAGTTCGATTTCGCCGCTGCTAATTTTTTCGTTATGCGCGCGCCGCTGTTGCCTTTCGAGGATTTCGTGCGATGGAGCGATGGCGCGCCGGCTGCGGCTGAATCGCCGGAAGCGAACCGCGCTTTGCTGCGGAAACGATTGCGCGCGCTGGTGGCGCAGCCAGCGGTTCGAGATGCGATTTTCACGGCATCGCCCGACCTGGATATGTATTTGGACGATTGGCTGGCCGAACCTTCACAGGCTTCACATGTTGGCGACAAGCGGGCGGCGCGGGTCGAGGGTGCCGTGGTGCGCTACGTTTCTCGAATGTGTGGGCGCTCGACGCCGTTCGGATTGTTCGCCGCAACCTCGCTTGGCAAAGTCGGCGCGGAGACGCGGTTGACTGTTGCGCGCAAGGCTCGTTGCCAACGTCATACGCGCCTGGATATGGACTATCTGTTTGCCCTGACCGACGCGCTGGGACGCGATGCCGACGTGCGAAACGCGTTGACTTTCCGTCCCAACAGCAGCTTGTACGAAGCTGCTGACCGTGTGCGCTATGTCGAATCGAGGGTCAATGGGCGCGCGCGCACTTATCATTTGGTCGCCGTTGAAAAGAGCGATTGCATTGCGTCCACGCTGCATCGAGCTGCCAACGGCGCGACCGCTCATGAACTGGCCTCGGCGCTGGCGGCTGAACTCGCCGCCGACGAAGTGACGTTTGAAGATGCCGCGCAATTCGTCCGGCAATTGATTGACGACCAGATTCTGATCCCTGACTTGGCTTTGCCGGTGACGGGCGACGAACCGATTCATCCGCTGATCGCGCGGTTGCGACGGTTCGACGCCGGCGCGCAAGTCGCCGAAATTCTGGAAGGCACGCGCGATGCAATGGCGATGATTGACGACGCGGGCCTGGGCGCGACGCCGCAGGAATACCGCGCCCTGGCCGAGCGGCTTGAAAGCCTGCCGGTCAAACCCGAACTGCCGCGCTTGTTCCAGGTGGATATGACACGTCCGCCGGGCGAGGCTTCGCTGGGCGAGGCCGTCATCGCCGAAATTAGCCAAGGCGTTGACGTTCTACGGCGCATTTTCGCCAGACCGATGACGACCGAACTGCAACGTTTCCGCGATGCTTTTCAGGCTCGTTATGAAGATCGCGAAGTGCCGCTGGCCGAAGCTCTGGATGACGATTTGGGTTTAGGTTTTCCGTTGGGCAGGGAAGGCGGCGAAGCCCCGTTGCTGGCTGGGCTGGCGTTTCCGGCGCGTTCGGAATGGGCCGGAAGCTGGCAAGCGCACGACGCCTTCATGCTTCGCAAACTGAGCGAGGCCTTGATGACCGGAGCGACTGAAATCAATCTGACGGATGAAGACATCGGAACATTGCAGACGAAAGAGCAGTTGCCCCTGCCTGACAGTTTCAGCGCGATGTGCCGCGTGGCCGCCGCGTCGGAAGAAGCAATGGCGAAGGGCGATTTCCAAGTTTGGCTGGAAGCGGCGAGCGGGCCGACGGGCGCTACCCTGCTTGGGCGCTTCTGCCACGCCGACGCTGAACTGCACGAGAAAGTTACCGAATACCTGCGCGCCGAAGAATCGTTTCATCCCGAAGCAGTCTTCGCCGAAATCGCCCATCTGCCCGAAGGCCGCATCGGCAACGTGCTGGCGCGACCGGTGCTGCGCGGGTACGAGATTCCCTATCTTGGACACTCAGGCGCGCCCGTTGAGCAGCAATTGCCGGTGACGGATTTGATGGTGTCGGTGCGGGATGGCCGCGTCGTGCTGCGTTCGGCGCGGCTGGGCCGCGAAGTGCTGCCGCGACTGACCAGTGCCCACAACTGGGCGCGTGAAAGTTCCACGGTCTATCGCTTTCTGGGCGAACTGCAATTGCAGGGCGTCAGCGGCGGCATCATGTGGCAGTGGGGCGCGCTTGATAGCGCGCCCTTCCTGCCGCGCATCACTTATGGCCGCACCATGCTTTCGCCCGCGCAGTGGAACATCAGCGAAGAAGAACTAAAGCGCATCGCCGAAGCCTCTGAAACAGACAGGCCTGGAGTTTTCCGGCAATGGCGCACCGAACGACGCCTGCCTCGCTTCGTGGTGTTGGCCGACGGCGACAACACTCTGCCGGTTGATTGTGAAAATGCGCTGAGCGTGGATGCCTTCGCCCACATCGTCAAAGGCCGCAGCGGCACGCGATTGCAGGAACTCTGGCCGCTGCCCGAAGAACTGCGCGCGCGCGATGAAGAAGACGCGGCTTACGTTCACGAACTTGTGGTTCCGTTTCTTAGAAAGAGGGAAGAGGGGACGTGGAGACTTGGGGAAGGGGAGACAGGGAGAAACGGGAAGCTGCCACAACGCGCCCTGTCTCCCTGTCCCCCCGTCTCCCCTTCCCCAAGTCTCCGATCCTTCGCGCCGGGTTCGGAGTGGCTTTACGCGAAAATCTATTGCGGAGCGGTGACGGCGGACCAGGTCATTCGCGAAGTGTTGGTTCCGGTTGCCGAAGAAGTTTTAGCCGAAGGCGC
>CAZRXE010000366.1:0-8650 GCA_964603695.1 uncultured Heliomicrobium sp. | reverse complement strand
GTGAAGGGGCAGCCGCGATTGGTTTCCATGAAAAAGCTGGTATAGACGGCGGGATCGAAAAGCCCGTTCAGAATGGGCGACGGAATTTCGTCCAGGTCCTTGATCCGCTCTTCCGGTTCCGTTGTTACTCGCGTTCCATCACGATAAAAGGTCAGACCTTTAACACGTGAGAAATCAGTTTTGCCCGCCGTCAATTCCTTCAGATAGTTTCTAAAAGTCTTTTCGCCTTCCCCGTTACACAGCACCAAGTTTTCATAATTGGGATCCAGGTACTTATGGGCGTAATTCATAACCTGGGGGCCACCCAAAATGAACTGTGCCGTGGGCTTTGTTGCGAGTAAAACCGGCAGCACCGCTTTTACCAACCCCATGTTCCAGGCATAACAGCTAAAGGCATAGACATCGGCATCCGCTTCCAGCATGGCGACGGTTAATTGCGCGGGGGTTATTTTTTGCGCCAGATTGACGTATTGCTCGAACTTCCAGGCGTCCTTGATTTCCGGATCCTGGCAGGCGTAACCCTGTAGGTAACCTCCGGCCAGAGGCGCAACCTGAGGCAAAATGTCCAAAGTAACAAAAGTAACTTTTTTCCGCATAACCGCTGCCTCCTTCAGGCTACCTTTCCAGCGACTGTCAATTGCATTAATAGCTTTACAGACTGGTCAGATAAGAGTTCATCTGATGAAGTAACTCAATCGCGTCTTCCCGCTTCGCATCGGGAGGGTTGGTTCCAAGAAACTGTTTGAGATTGGCGGTTTCATCTTCCGGAATTTCGTTTATGAGCCGGCTGAGAACATATTTGTAGTTACGTTCCGGGAAGTAAATCTTTTTGGCTTCGTTGACGAGAAGGGCGCGAGTTTCCTCCGAAATAATCCCCTGGTCGGCGGCGGCTTTGAACGCGATTCGCATGTTGACCAAAGGATCCGAAGTCGGTCTCAAGGTTTGGCTGTCGTAGACCATCGCCACCTCGTCGTCGGCGTCCAATTCTTCCGAAGCAAAAAGCCTGAAAATTTGGCCGACACCCACCATGCCGTACGGGGCTAGTTCCACGGCGCGCAGCGCGCCCATGCTCGAAGAGCCATAAACCTTGACGCCTGCATCCATCGCTTTCAGGATTTCCTTGGGAGAAATCGAAAAGCTTTGCAGGAAGCGCCCGTCAACAATGCCTATGGCATCCGGCTTTTGGGTTCGCAGCAGTTCGCCGACATCTCCACGTTTGATCGGCGGAAGGTATTCAGCGTTAAGAATGTTTCTGGCGTCTTCAAGTTTAAGACTCGGTCCCAGGTAGATTACCGAAGAGGGCATCCATGATCCTCCGGCTATTCGTAAGAATTGCGGCTTCGCGTTGCTTTTCGACCGCGACTTTTCGCATTAGCGCATTGGCGCGGTCTCCGATTCGTCCTTTTACAGCGGCCCAGGATTCCAGACCGGGCACGATCACTCTGGCGACACTGGATTTCAGCTCAGGCAGCGTGAAGTCCACGACAATGGCTCTTTGCATTCCGGCTTGCTTCAGATTGTCGAGCATCAGGTTGATGTCATCCAGAACATCTTTGTTTTTATGCGTCACGACCTTGTCGAAAGGAATGGGGTGCTTCGATTCAGACTGATAAAAGGTGTCTCCCTCCACCTTGGTAACCCGCTTGCTGTGAAAAAAAGCTTCGTCAACCTCGTCATCCGCCATGGAAATGTCTTCGCGCAAGGCTTGAATATCCACCGCGCGGGCTTGCGCAGCCTCAGTCAGCGCGCGTGTCAGAGCGACTTTTGCATCCGGGTGAGTCCCCACGCCCATATGAGCCGGCGAGAGCTTGTCATGCAGATCGTCGCAGACAGTGCAGGAGATGGTGGCAATGTTTGTGTCGGAGGTGAGGTTTCTGAGTACGATCCGCATTCCCGCCTGCTCATAAAGCTCAAGCAAGCACCGAGGTTCTCCATCAATCGAATCCAAAGCGATGCTGGGATAACGTTCCAAATCATCGGCGGAAATCTCCTGTCCCAAATCAGCGCGCGACTTGCCGAGGTATTTCGGCAGCGCACGGCTGACCAGTTCGGCCAGGCTCCAGGAATCGCGTTCGATAATTTCGCAAAGCGCATGGCAAATAGCTTCCTCGAGCGTATTGCCAGACGCCAGCCCATTGGTCGAAGTCACCGTGTAACACAGATGGCCAAAATCTCTGGAGTCTTTGAAGTATGCGGCGGCGTAAAACGGAACCAGCACTGTTTCCCGTTGCATCAGATCGTAGCCTTCAACCCAACTGATCGGCGTGTCGTCCGTGTAATCCTCTTGAACGGTGATGACAATGTCGCGCGGGTTCAGGGTGAGGCGGCTGGTTGCCAGGGCATTGTAGGAACCGAAAATCTCCGGTGGGTGGACGCTCCACGCGGCGAACCTTTCAATCGCTTCCATAATGGCACCAACCTTTGCATCAATTGGCCGTGTTCCTTTGCCGTTGTAAACGGAAACGACGTCGTTGGATCGAGGGACAATCGAGCTGTAGACCGGAATACCGATACGGTCCAGACCGGTAATATCCGCCAGCCGTGTGATTCCGATTCTTTGCGCAACTTCCCGAACCCGCTCGAAGGTCTGTTCGGCGGAAACGACGCGATGCACACCTTCCGCGAAGATTTTGGGCGACCGATTCAGATGCACCGATGCTCCCTTCTGGAACGAAGCAATTAATGATTCAAATTAAGGATGTTATTGGAATGCCCCAAAAACAAAGGGGTAAGCGAACGACTAATTACGCAAAAGTCTATATCTTGAATGATTTTTACTGTCAAGCTATGGAAGACTCATCAACTCTGCGTCGTCAGGAACTGAGTCGAACTTCAAGTTCGCCGCCGAAAAGATCGTCATTTTGAAGTTGCCAGAGTGTTGCATAAAGCCCTTTTCGCGCGAGAAGTTCTTCGTGGTTTCCATGTTCGATGACCTTTCCTCTTTCGAGAACAATGATCGTATCGGCGAATCGAATAGTTGACAGCCGGTGAGCGACCATAATCACGCTCTTGCCGGTGGCTGCCTTGCGCAAGGAGTTTTTGACTACGGTCTCCGTTTCAGAGTCAAGATGGGAAGTGGCTTCATCAAGGGCTAGAATCTGCGCGCCGTCGTACATCTTCAGCAATGCACGGGCAATGGCGACGCGCTGTCTTTCTCCGCCGGAAAGCCTTTGCCCGCGTTCCCCAACCGGCGATTCGATGCCGGCAGGCAGAGAATCCAATACATCCAGCGCCCCGGCTGCCTTCATGGATTCTATGATTTGCTCGGAGGTCGCATCGCATTTACCGTAAAGCATGTTTTCTTCAACCGTTCCCTCGAACAGATGCACAGTCTGGCTGACCAGACTAATCGCCGAGCGCAAATCCTGAACATTCAAATCGCGAATATCCTGTCCATCCAGCAGAATCCGCCCCGAATCCACATCAAAGAAACGCAAAAGCAGACTTAGCAAGGTGCTTTTTCCCGATCCAGTGGGACCGACAATGGCCAGCGTTTCCCCAGGCCGTAAGTGGAAGGAAACGTCATCAAGCACTTTGACGGAAGGCGTGTAACCAAACGAAACGTTGTCGAAGATAATCTCGCCCTGTACCACTTGTTGATGTAATCGAAACGGCCCATCGCTGATTTTGGGCACACTATCGAGTACCTTGACCAAACGATCCGCCGAATTCGCCGCCCCGTGATAAAGATAAATCACCTGCTCTATGCTGGTGAGCGAGCCTAGTAACTGTGGGAACCAGAAAGAAGACTTAAGGTATTTTTCCTGCGAGATTCTCCCTGCCGCAGCCAACTTTCCGCCGTACCCGGCGGTTGCGGCAAAGGCTGCGGAAAAAATGCTGCCGGTAAGGTGAGCCTGGAAAGAAGAAACGGACGCCGCTTCCAGAGAAGCTTCCGCGCGGCGGGCGTCGCTTTCGCGCAGACGATGTATTTCCTGTTGCTCCGCCGTGAAACTTTTGACGTCGGCGACACCGGTTAAGTTATTTTCGAGCATCTGACTGAAGCTTCCCGAAGTTCCTCCAAGATTGGCATAGGCTTCCATCGTTTTCCGGCCATAAAGGCGGGAGGTCAACAGAATGACTGGCAAGGTCAGACTGGCCAGAATGGCCAGGCCGGGCGAGGCACTGAAGAGAAAACCGCCGGCAACAATGATCGTCAGCGATTTGGTAATGAGTTCATCCCCGGCTCGTTCGACAAAATCGCCGATTCGTTCAGTGTCTTCCGTCACCAGATTGATAAGCTGGCCGGTTCCATGACCATCAAAGAATGCCAGGTCTTGCGACTGAATCCGCTCAATCAAATCCGAGCGAAGTTTATGCTGGGTTGTCTGTCCGAGCTTTTTCCAGGCCCGCCCGCGATAATACTGAATAACAAGATTGGCTCCGGTCAGCAGCAGCGACAGCCCGGTGGCGAAAATCAGGCCGGTGCCTTTCTTGACGATGCCCAGGGTCTGCAGAAAACGCGGGGTGTCCCCTCTGGCCGTGTTGAAGATCGTCATCAGGCTTCCCCCTTGCAGAAGGCTGACCGCCTGACCGACCACGGACAAAGCCAGCGGCCCCGGCAAATGCCCGCGTCCCGGAAAAGAGGATTTGATGATTCGGGTGAGCGAAGAAGAAGAAGATTCGCCCGTCGCCTCGGCGAGCTGTTGGGAAGAAAGGTCGTTCAGACATTCCTGCAAAATTGACTCGATTGTAAAACTCGGCGTTTCGGGAGAATGGAAAATCAGAATGCGGCTGCTGACAGGGTTGGCGCTTACTTGAACAATGCCCTCCCTTCGAAGGAGGGCATTTTCCAATTCCCGCGCGAAAAGAGGCTTTCGTTTGAGCGCCTTCACTTCCCAACGCTGCCTCCCGCAGATGGCGGAAAGCAGGCGGATTTGCCGGGAATTCTTTGCGGAAGACTTGCTACTGTTTGTCTTCAACTTTTTCCTGATCCTCTTGCATTACTTCCTCGCCGGCTTCCGCAGCCATATCGCTCAGGTCTTCCATGGCCTGCTGGGAAAGCTCCTTGACCTTGCGCCCCACGCGAATCCCCGCTTTGATTCCCGTTTTCGCAAGCGGTCTCCAAAACTGGCTAATTACCACTCCCAAGGCGAGGCCAACGAAGAAGGTCTTCTTCATTCCATTGTTTTCGTTATTTTCGTGGTTTTCGCTCATTCTGAGTATTAGGAGTTTCGGTCGCGCTGGTCGCGCTATCGGAAGTTTCCGTCGCGGCTTTTTCTTTCTCGCAAGCCGGAGTCGAATCGGCCATCACCGAACTGAGATTCTCCAGAAGATGGCGACCAGTGTGCGACTTCGACAAGGAGTTGGAAGCGACCAGCACCAGGCCGGGAAGGCCGAAAAACGCGCTGGCAAAAAATCCCATGGCGGCATGTAAACCTGCTTGCTTGAAATCCCCTTTAATCAGATTACTTCCGCCGGGAATTAAATACTCACTTGCTACTTTCAGACCTATTTTCAAGGCTTCTTGAGTTTGTGCTTCGTTTGCCATCGAATAGTCTCCTCTTTAGATTGAAATGGCGTTTAATGCACTTGCATTTTCTCTTGTGAGAACTTGCCTTTTTTCAGCTTATCCAGCTTAAATCCGCGTTGCGATATTGTTCTAAAATTAACTTCTGACCTTTCGCAACTCTATTCCTAATCTTTTATTTGCGCAAGGTTCTGAGCCTGCTCTGTAGGGCTTTTGCAAGGTCGTTTTGCCGCAAACAGTCGAAAAAGAAAAAAGCATTCCTTTGAGGACCTCACGCCGAAGAAAACTTGATCGAATAATTCAAACGCGGTTTCAAGGCACGGCCGGCGTTTCAATTTTCAGCGGTAACATAAGCGCACGCGGTAAGGTTTAAGTAGCGTTGGGCGATGGCCTGCAAGCCCTCTATCGTGACTTGCTCAATGAGCATCGGGTATGTTTCAAGATGATCTTCGCCGAGTTGATACAGTTGTGTTTCCGCCAGCGCCGCCGCCAGACCCGTCAAATCGGCCAGTCCCATTTGCTGTTTTCCAATTAAATAGGATTTTGCGTCCATCGCTTCCTGCTCCGTAATGAGTTCATCGCACAATCGCCGCACTTCGGTCGCGATCAAATCCATCGCTCGCGGAAGGTTTGCCGGTTGAAGCGTGGCATGAACGAACCAGGGTTCAGGTCCCAAACCGCTGCCCAGATGGCTTCCGCAATCATAGGCCAGTCCGTTTTCCCGTAAACGTGTGCCGATGCGTCCCTGAATTCCGAGCTTGCCCAGCACCACATTTCCTGCTTGCGCGGCGTAATAATCACTGTTGTTTCGAGCCGGCCCGATTGCCCCAATCAGTAAACCGGCCTGACGGCAATTCGGAATAGTACGGCGTGTAATCGCCGAAACGGGGGAAGGAACCTGAGCGGGCAATTCCTCTGTTCTTGGGCGTGCCGGTTGCCAATCACCGAACAAGTCTTCAATCCGTCGGACGATTTCAGCGGAACGGATGTTACCGGTAACGACAAATGCGGCTTCTTGCGAACCGTAGGTTTCATCATGAAACCGAAGCAAGTCTTCGTGCGTGAACTGCGCCAGCGTGGCTGGCGTCGGTCCCAGCGGACGACTGTAGGGATGTGCCGGGCCGTAGAGAATTTCGCGAAAGGCGATTTCCGCCAGATAGCGCGCATTTTCTTCCAGGCGTTGCAGCCATTGTCGCATTCGGCGGTGTTCTTTTTCGATTTCATCATTGGGAAAAGCCGGAAAGAGCAGACTGTCCGCCAACAGCCGCAGAAAAAGCGGCGCGTCCTCGCCCAGACATCTGCCTTTGAACACCGTCAACGAGCGTCCCGCGCTGAAAGATACGCGCGCGCCTATGGCATCCAACTGTGTCTGGACTTCGGCTGCGGAGTGTTTGTGAGTGCCTCGCCCAAGCAAGTTAGCGGCCAACGCCGCGATGCCGGTCTTTGTTTCCGGTTCCAGGATTGCGCCGACCCGCAGGTAGCCATGAACAGCTATGCTTTGCGTGGAGCGAACTTCTCTGGCCACGATCTTCAGCCCGTTGCCTAGAACGATTACCCGCGAGTCGGTCTGATCGTCATTGTCTGTGTTTAACGGTTCCATCGTGATTACGTTTAGTCGGAAGCCGGCTTGAGCCGGCCGACAGTGCGATTGGCGGCGTTCAGGTAACGCCCCGCCACGGATCGGACATCCTCCGCGCTGACTGCGTCAAGCTCTGCGGAAAGAGTCGCCAGGCAAGGCCGCGCGCAAACGATCTCCAACCTTCCCATCCACTCCGCATGCCGGCTGACGTTGTCCATCAGGTATGCCAGTTCCGCGCGAGCGCGCTTTTTGGCCCGCGCCAACTCTTCCTCCGCCGGCGGTTCGCTTTGCAACATGGTAAATTGCTGCTCAATCAATCCTTCTAGTATTGGGAGAGCCTGTTCCGAGACGGCAGGAGCAATGATATGAAACGCTCCCGGATCATAGGTCGGTTGATATTGAACTCGAACGGCATTCGCCAGACCGCTTCCCACCAGCACCCGATGAAGCCTTGAACCTCGGCTGGACAGCGCCTGCCCCCAGGCGGGCCAGCCCCCAATAATCACTGACAGTACGATCAACGCACTGACATCCGGGTGCGCCCCCGAACACACCTTGTAAAGAAGATGAAGACAGGACGCCGCGCCGCGTTCAACCAACAGCACACGCCGCGTTTCTTCCGGTGCGGGCAACTGCGGAATCGTTTCACGGGTTGGAGTTCCAGGCGGAATCGCTGCGAAGTACCTTTCAGCGAAACTCCGTACTTGATCGGCATCAACATTTCCTGTAACTGCCAGTACGGCATTTCGCGGGCAGTAATAAGCGGCATAGTGGCGGCGTAAATCATCAACAGTCGTTTGGCTCAGGTGTTCTTCCCAGCCGATGACCGGATGACTGTAAGGATGCTCTCGAAAAGCCTCCAGGGACACCTGTTCGGACAATCTCCATTCTCCTTTGTCGGCCAGTCGCTTCCGCTCCGCGAAAATCACGCCTCTTTCCTGTTCCACCTGCTCCGGAGCAAGAATCAAATTCGTCATCCGATCGCTTTCCAGCTTCATCACCAATTCCAATTGCGCAACCGGCAGCGTCACGAAGTAGGCCGTATAGTCCAAATTGGTATAAGCGTTGAAACTACCTCCCGTCCGATGAAGCAAGCGCGTGATGGAATCTCCAGGATAAGCGGAAGTACCTTTGAACATCATGTGTTCCATCCAATGTGATAGCCCTGTCTTGCCCGGCGGGTCCTGTCGGCTGCCAACACGATAACCCAACCAGACGCCAGCAATCGGCGCGTTTCCGACAGTTCTGATCAAGACACGCATTCCATTGTTAAGAACGTAATCGGAAATTTGCATTTGATATTCCGGCAAAGTCTAAAAATACTAGATTATCCCGTGCCTGCCGCTTTGCGCGACAGGCAAACTTCTCCTTCAGCCGCCGCCCCATGAAAGACAGCGATTGAAGTGAATCAAGCCAATGACGGCACTTGCCACCGTCGTGAAGAAACCTCTGGTCATCCGGTATTGGTCACGCAAGATGCGAAATCTGCGTATTTCGGAGCAACGTGAACACCGATTTCGGCCCATCGTGAACACTCATTTCGGAGCAACGTGAACACTGATTCCGGTTCATCGTGAACACTTTGATGGTGCCCGGAATCGGAT
>CAZRXE010000365.1:0-3934 GCA_964603695.1 uncultured Heliomicrobium sp. | reverse complement strand
GCCGGCGGCGGTGCCGGGCGGGATTTGATAATTGATCTGCGCCGGAGCGACGAAAAACAGCGGAGATCGTCGTTCGATGCCCGCGCTGTCGCGCACCGTGACGATGGTTCCGGCCAGTTGTGTCGGCAGCGGCAAGGAGTTGGCGATTTCGACTCTGGTCGCCAGACCGCTGCCGAAGGCCGCAACGATGGCTTCGCGCGCCAGCGCCTCTCCCAGGAAGCTGGCGGCGGAAACAGTGGCCGCGCCGCGCGTCAATGTCACCACTCCTCCGGTAAAGGTGGTTTGCAGAATGTTCGCCGTCGCGTCGGATACTTCGCGGGCAATCGGCGCGTCGCCGAAACTGACAGTGAAGTTCGATCCGCTGCCGGACGCTGCCGCCGCGAAGGTCAACGTGACCAATTGCCGCGCGCCTGCCGCGAAGCTCTGCCCGGCGGGAAGCGCCAGCGCAATGCCCACGCGGCCATTGGCCGTTTGCAGATTGTTGACGTTGAGCGTCGCGCCCGTCGCGCCGCTGCCCAGCGTGGCGGAGACGAATTGCAGTTGGACGGAATCGAAGCTGACGCTGAAACCGACGGCGTTTTCATTGCCCTGCGCGTTGAGTTCGACGGCGACAGTGCCCTGCTTGCCTCGCTCTATATTGGCGTTGCCGATGCGCAACGTACGCGCTTGCTGGGCGACACCGGCGGAAGGCGGCGCGGCTTCGGGGTTCAACAGTTCAAATTCCGTCGCGCGCAATTGCGCTGGCGCGGTCGGCCCGCCGGCAGTCACCACCGGATCAAGTCCGGCGGCGTAACGCCCAGCTTGCACCCAATCGGCGATGCTCAACGCGCCGTTGCCTTTGCTGTCTTTGGGCGCAACATCCGTGCGCTGGAATTCGCTGCCCGCGTCGGCTTGATCCAGTCCGGCAACGAACCGTCCCACCTGCACCCAATCCGAAATCGTGACGGTGCCGTTGCCGCTGCCGTTCGGACGCGGCGCAACGTCGGCTTCGTAGCCGGTCGAAATCGTCACTGTTCCGCCGGTGTAAGTCGTCGGCAAAGGAGCGGCGGCCACGTCCACGACTTCGCGGCTGATGGGCAGGTCGCCGAAGCCTACGTTGGTTGAAGCCGCCTGCGTGTTGCCGGCAATCGTGAACGTGACAACGACAAGCTGGCGCGTACCCGCCGCGAAGCTTTGCCCGGAAGGTTGCGAAATCGCTACGCCCAGGCGACCTTGCGCAATCTGCAATCCATTGACGTTGAGCGAAGCATTGGTCACGCCGCTGCCCAGCGCCGTTTGCGGAGAGCCAAGAATGGCAGGATCGAAAGTCAGGCTGAATCCGAGCGCGTTTTCATTGCCCTGCGCCACCAGTTCCACCGGCACCAGCACAGTGCCGCCCGGCGCACCCGAAGCGTTGAGGGCGCGAACCGTGCGCGCCGTTGGCTGAACGTCAATGCCCGCGCCGCTCAAGGGAACGGCGAATGCGGGCTGCGTCGGGTCATTGCTGGCAATGTTGAGCGTCCCGCTCTGATTGCCTACCGCCACGGGCGCAAATCGCACGGTGACGTTTTGTTGCGCGCCCGCCGCCACGGTGAAGCTGGTGCCGGAAGTGACGCTGAACATTGCGTTGTTGGTGGTAATGCCCGTCACGTTGAGCGGCTGTGTTCCGACGTTGCTGACGGTCAGCGTGCGATCCGTCGTGGCATTGACATTGACGTTACCGAATCCGAGAGTGCCCGGTGTGACGTTGATTTTCGGCGTATTGGGCTGCGCCTGCTGCGCCACCAACGCCCGAATCGCCGCATTGGCAGGCGTCGCGGGCGTTCCCGAAGTCAGCGGCTGGTAGCCGGAACCGGTGAAGGAAAAGTAAGTTTTTTGCGCTTGCGTCCCATTTTTATCCAGCCAGAAAATCAAACCGTTGGGCGGGCTGGGAACCTGATAGCCGACATACCAGTCGCCACTGGGAATGGTCGGGCCATTTTGAATCGTGAAGTCTATGAATCCCGGAAAGGTGATCGGCGGAATGACCACATTTTGATCCAGCAGCAAAACCGGCGCTGGCGGCGGCTGCACATCGTTGCTCGCGCCGTTGAAAACAATCAGGCGGATTTGTTGTCCCGAAGGATCGGGCTGGCCCACCGCCTGCCCGATGAAGATTCGGACTGTTTGCAGCTTCGACGGATAAGCCGAAGGCGTCAGCCGATTGACGACAATCAACCCGCTGCCCGCAACCCCCGTTTCGATGGAACCGTCGTCCAGCTTCAATTCCTCCGTGGTTTGATAGGCAGCCGCGGGCGAAACGAACTTCGTTGTCCCTGCCCAAAGCAGCGCCAGCCCCGACAAGAAAAAAATTGCAACTGCAATTCCCTGCTTCAGGGATTTGTATTTCTGTAACCGCATTGTGTATCTCCTGATTAAGTTTGAAACCGTTTTGCCATTGAATTCCAGACAAACGAGCCTTTGCTCAAGCTGCCTGAAACTTGAAAAAGTGCGCCCGCAAAGCAGCTATGTCGGGCATAACTCCTTCGTTCTAAAGCCCTGTCCGGTTTTGGTGAGCACGCGATCAGAGCGATCTGGTGTCTCCGCTGTTTTTGGGGGAATTGAGGGCAACAAGATAAACCAGCCCTTATGCTGATGTGAAAACAACGCTCATCGGTTGTTCCGGCGAAAAGGGTTCGCAGGCTGGTTAAGGAGAGATTGGCTGGCGGATCGTCTGTTTATCGTCTCTGTTTGGACGCCCGTTCGTCTCCCTCTTGCGCAATTTCGTCCGCCTTTTTTTTGAGCGGAAGGCTGTTGTTCTGGCGCAACTTTTGAAACGTTTTTTCAAGCTCTTCAAGCTCTGCGTCCGAAAGCGATTCCAGATTGACGAATCCTGTGCGCGGGCCTTTCAACCCGCGCAGCAATTCGTCCAGTTTGAGATGCAAGGCGCGAGCGTCGCGGTTCTGCGTGTTCTGAATCAGGAAAACCATCAGGAAGGTAATGATCGTCGTGCCCGTGTTGATGATGAGTTGCCAGGTGTCGGAAAACTTGAAAATGGGACCGGTCACGGCCCAGACGATTATGATGAGCGCAGCAACCATAAACGCCCATCCCGATCCGACAATGGCCGATACTTTGGCGGCGAATTTCCGAAAGATTTCGTTCACGAATTTTTCTCCTTGGGATCAGCCGCAGTATAGCATCACCGCAAGAATTCAGGCCGCTTGCCGCATTGCGCCAGGCTTCGGCTGTCGTTGCCGGGCAAGCTGGGAACTGTAAAGCCGAGTCAGCAAATCGTAAATCACCATCTCCTGCGCGCGATGCGCCGAGCGCAACATTCGGTTTGCGTGCATGTGCAACAAGCTGGCGGCAATGTCCGGCAGCGTATTCGTCAATCGCCCTTCCGCCGCACGCAGTTTTTCGGCAATTGCGCACAATCGAACCGAACGCCGCACAAATACGTCCAGCCCTGCCGCCAACGGACTTTCGGCAGCTTTCGATGAATCGAGCAAGGCTTCCAGCGTTTTCCGCTCCTGCCGATAACGTTCGCTGAGTTGGTCAATCAGGGCGTCATCGGCTTTGAACTCCGCCAGGAAGGCGGCGCGCGAAGTTTTCAAAATGTCCGCTTTTTCCGCCAAATCGAAGCCGAAGTCGTTCAGCATTCGATCCATGCCGATCAGCGCCAGCCGCCAGCGGCCTGCGGCGTCGGTATCGCCCTGATCGAGCGAGTCCAGAATTTCAACCACCGCCGCGCTGTCGGCAAAAGAAGCCTGCTCGAACAATTCAATGCCAGCCGCGCCGCCGTAGCGTTCGACCTCGCGTTCGTAAGTGTCCAGTTGAACGCGCCAAACGCGCCCGTCTTCCAGCATTGGCGCAAGCGATGCTTGCAAACACGGCCAGACTTCTTCGCGCAAACGCTCCGGCAGCCCATGGAATCGCACACGCACGTGATTGCCCGAATCGTTATAGCGCAGGA
>CAZRXE010000364.1:0-2847 GCA_964603695.1 uncultured Heliomicrobium sp. | reverse complement strand
GTTTACCGGAGGGCGTGCCCAATACGGCCTATACCTGGAACAACAACACTTATTTGCTGGCCAGACCCGCCACCGGCTCGCAGCCCTTTATTTTCCGCATCGGCACGGGCTTCAACGTCATGGATTTCACCCGCTGGAAACAGGAAACGGGTTATGACGCCAACAGCCAGTTTGCGTATGAGACCGACAATCGGCCTCACGGCGTCAAAGTCTTCGTGCGGCCCAACCAATACGAAGCCAGTCGCGCCAACATCACCGTTTTCAATTGGGACAAAGTCGCGTCGGTGGATGTCAACGTCGGCAACGTGCTCACGGCAGGCGCGCGCTACGAAGTCCGCAACGTCAAGGACCTGTTCGGCGCACCGGTCTCCACCGGCACTTACAACGGACAACCCATTCGCATTCCGCTGTCCGCCGCCTCGCCCGGCCCTGAATTCAGTGCGCTCCTGTTGCTGCCCGCAGGTTCGTCCGGCTCGCCAGCCCCCACGCCCACGCCGACTCCTGCCCCAACGCCCACGCCCAAACCAACGCCAACCCCGACTCCAACTCCAACCCCGACGCCAACCCCGACGCCCACGCCTAAACCAACTCCAACTCCGACTCCCAAACCCACGCCGAAACCGACTTCGATTAATTCGGACACGGCTTTTCCACTTGAATCCGAAGAGCAAAGGTTGCTGGACTTCATCAACGAACACCGGCTTCAAAACGGACGCAGTCCCTTGGGCGCAAGCCTTTGTTTGACTCTGGCCGGCGACTTTCTTTCGCGTGACATGGCCGCCTGGGATTACACCGGCAAAATTGACAAGCAAGGTCGCGGCGTGGCCGAGCGCGTTCGCGATTACGGTTATCTGAGCGGCTCTGCGCCAATTGATGAAGACTGTCTTGTCAACGCGGGCGGCGCAACCGCGCGGGAAACCTTCGAGCTTTGGCGGGCCACACCGGCAAACAACGCCATGCTGCTGACGCCGTTTTGGAAAGTGGCGGGCGTGGCACGAGCGTTCAACGCCGACACCAATCGCTGGCATTGGAATGTCACCTTTGCGGCTTATTGGGACACAACTATTCCGCTGCCCGGCGAAGATGAAGAAGGCCGCATTGATCGCAACGAATTGATCCGCACACGTCCGCCGTCGGCGTCGTTGCTGGCGGATCACCGCTTCAGCGGCTACGGCGACGACGGGCGGCCTTACAACCCTGTGCATTGCGACCTGGATTCCAATCCGCAACTCTGCTGGCGAGACCCGCCGCCGCAAGGGAATCCGCGTTTGGATGAATTGTCGGCTCCTGGCAAGTTAATCGGCGCGTGGAAGGCTATGTACACCATCAATCAATTCGGCGTTACACGCGCCAATTACGATCCCTGGGATCGAACAGGCTTTGTGATGGAGTTGCAATTCAACGCCGACGGTAGTTGGAAAATGCAAGGCTACCGCGCCTTTCAAACGCCGCCCACGTCCGAAACCGGCGCGTGGACAGTAGCGCACGACACCGAACGAAACGAAGAAGTCGTTACCTTCATTCGGCAAGGCACGCTGCCCCGCGCCACCATACGCATCCACGCCGTCACCGGCCAACTGACCTTCTTCGCGCTGGACGGCGGTGGCGTGATGAAAAACTTCCTGCGCGGCATCGTCGCCGACGACAACAACAAGGACGACCCGCAACTTATCTTTATCCCCAAACAGTGAGCGGAATGATGAAGGCAGAATGATGAAGGATGAAATCAGAACTTTTCATCTTTCATCATTCCAAATTCCAACTAATTCAGCGCCGCCACGGCCATTGTCATAAATGCATTGAATTCGTCAGCCAGGTCGCCGTCGCTGCTCAGCCGTTGCATCAGAATCACGCCAACCAATTCGCGGCGCGGATCAACGAAGCCGTAAGTGTGATACAACCCGCCGTGGCCGTAAGTGCCTATGGAATTGAGCCGGAACATCCCTTCAGTGTTTCGCACCACGGCCCAGCCCAATCCGAAGCCTATGCCCGGCGAAAAGCC
Source organism: uncultured Heliomicrobium sp. (assembly GCA_964603695.1). GTDB lineage: Bacteria > Acidobacteriota > Blastocatellia > RBC074 > RBC074 > RBC074. Next base: position 845 of record CAZRXE010000364.1, on the reverse strand, counting down.
CGCCTTCATATCGCCAGTGTGAACCTGTGTCATCAATTCGACAGTGGCTTTGGACAAAATGCGTTGGCCGTCGAGCGTCCCACCATTAAGCATCATTTGGTAAAAGCGAAACAGGTCGTGCGCGGTGGAATACAGTCCGGCTTCCGGCGCGGGATACTTTGCGCCGATGCGATAAATGTCCACCGGCACTGTGGTCAGCTTTTCACCTTCAAGCAAGCGGTAGATCGTGGCCACACGACTGCGCGAGGTTTCGGGAACGAAGAAATGACTGTCGTTCATTCCCAGCGGTTTGAAGATGCGTTCGTCCAAAAACGTCTCGTAACTTTTGCCGGAAACGATTTCGATGATTCGCCCCAGCGTGGCAATGCCCATGTTGCTGTAGCCCCATTTCGTTCCCGGCTCGAAATCCAGATAGCGCGTCGGAAAAGCTTCGGCGGCTTCGGCCAGTGGGCGGTCGCGTTTGTCGAACAAATCCTTGAACCCGTCGGGATAGCCGCTGCCCATTCCCGAAGTGTGCGTCATCAAATCGCGAATGGTGATCGAACGTTTCGGCTTGCGGACTTCTTCCAGCTCCTCGCCCTCTTTCTTTTCGCGGATTTGCAGCCTGGCAAAGCCCGGCAGGAACTTCTCGACCGGATCGGTGATGGACAGCAATCCTTCTTCGGCCAGTATCATCACTCCGACGCAAGTGATCGGTTTGGTCATCGAAGCGATTTGAAAAATCGTGTCTTCCTTCATCGGCGTTTTGCCTTCCAGTTCCTGAAAGCCGACGGCGGAAAGCTGAAGAATTTTGCCGCGTTGCGCCAATAGCGTGACGATGCCCGCCGTTTGCCCGCGCTCGACAA
>CAZRXE010000363.1:0-4062 GCA_964603695.1 uncultured Heliomicrobium sp. | reverse complement strand
CATTAACCCACTGCACACGGCGCAAGGTGGGTAAGGATTGCTGCGTAGAAATTTGCTCGCTCATAGCTGCTTCCTTTTTTCGCCGCTTCAATCGAACCCTCATTGAACCGGAGCGGCGCACGGTTGGGGCATTTCAGGCGGCAAATGCGCCGCCCGGTTAATTTTGGCGTTCGATCTCCGCTATATCGTGGCTACCACTGCGCTCGCTTGATAACTTGCACGTCGCAAGTGCGGAGATCAAACCAGAATTTATTGTCGTGGTTTGCGGGCAATTGCGGATCATCCCCATCCATCGCCCACACTTTGAAAACGTACATATCAATATCCTCGCCCGGATGGTCGTAAACGGTTGCCGCCATACAGTGAAAGTCCTTGACGGCAAATTGCCAATAGCCAACCGTGTGGCCGGTGATTTTCAGTTCGTCATATTCACCGAAGAGTTGAAAAGGAAAAGACATAATGATCTCCGCAAAGTCATTCCTCATCGTTGTCGTAGTAGGTTCCTGCCTGCCGTACCACGCTGAAATCTGAACCGAGTGTGCTCCCATAGGGAAAATAACACTTGATCTTGGCCCCGCGCGCTTTTTCGGTTTTGCCGCCGCGTTGCGCGCAAATCAGAAGATGGCGCTCGACCAGCGAATTTAGCGCTAGTTGCAAATAGTCCGCCGTTAACCCACTGTCGTGTATTTGCCGCAGTTCGGACAGCAAACCAGAGATTTCGACATTGCCCAGCCGGGCTTGTTCCAGAATTTCCTGTTCGAGTAGGGTGAGCCGCCCAGTGTACTCTTTTTTAGCGCGATTGCTCCAAATCCGAATCAGGTTAGAGGGTGTCCCCGCACCACTCACAGAAGCCTGTCGTTGCAGTTCGTAGACGGCCTGTTCTGATCCCATGTAAATCGAGCGCAAGTATTTGGTTTTCCCCCAGCGCTTTTTGGCGTTCTTGCTCGTCGCTTGATGAAGTGTTTCTTTTTTCATTGAATTCAATCGCACATTTCGCATCGTCCGTGGTCTCTCAGCACGCCACAGATCGTGCAATATTCTTCGTTCGGTTGCTGCCAGCTTGGCCGGTGCCATTCCCCTTTGTCGTTCGTGAGCCATCCCTCTTCTCGACGCAGGGCGCGGCTGCCGCCACTGCATTCGCAGAGTTTGGCGCTGCTGTACCCGTCGCTGTGGCGGACGATCTGCGCCCCTCGGTCGGCACAGTGTTCGCATTTGTACTTGCCTGTCACTTGCTCTTTAGCTTGCTGGCGGTCGGCTTCGATTTCACTCAATCGGCGCGCGCGCGCACGGTCAGCGCGCAGTAAATCGTAGGCAGCCAGAATTTGCGGCACGCCAAAGGGTTTAGTGACATCGGTAAAATTGCGGGCGGCCCGCTGGAAACTGGGATGCAAATCTTCATCGGGAATCTCAGCTAACGCCAGTTCCCACGATTGGACTGTAGATGCGCGCTCCATCCGTTCCATCATTGGCAAACATTTCAATTTCCTGACCATCTCGGCCATCTCGGCTAACAGCGTTTGCCGGGGCGAGAGCGCCAATGTCTTCGAGGTATTCACGATGCCGCCGCTCTTCGGCAGACTCCGTGCGAGTTGCTGACTGACGGGTTCCATTGCTGTAAGTTCCTTTCGCTTGTTTTCGTTCACGCCAGATACGCATTTCCCTTGGCAGGAAATTGAGCGCTACCGCTCCTTTCCCCGCGCGGAAGTCCTGTAAGTCTTGAAATCCAAACCCATCCGTGCGTATCTCTGCCGATGCGTCTTTGATTCTTTTCTTCACTGCGTGGTGCGTGCTCGTCTCGCAAGCAATCTTTGCCACCAACTGCTCGAAACTATCCAACTCGCCCGGCAGGAGGGGCGACTCACGAGGGAGGGGTTGGGAATCAAATGCGTCAAAGGGGGCCACCTGCTCAGGCGCGTGCGCGTGCGTACTCTCTTCTTCTGGGTATGATTCTGGCTCTGGTATCTGACTATGATTACCAGGGAGCGCGTCTGATTCTAAAGGGGTTGCTTCCTGTTTGGCGGGTTTTGCCTGCATTTTGCCTGCTATTTGGCTGCTATTTGCTTGCCGTTTACCTGCTATTTGGTTGCCGTTTGTTGGTATTTCGGGAAGCGTAAGAGCGAACTGTTTGAGGAGAAAAACGGGCAGAGTTCCGCCCTGGCAAAGCCTGTCATAATGATCAAGCGAACGGACAAGACGACGCCACTGAATCCCCATTTCGGATGCCAGCCGTCGCATTTTGCTTTCGCTGTTGATGTCAATCCCCCCTTCTGACCACGCGAAGAAGATGAGACGGTATACGTCGGCACGGTCGTGCTGCGGGATGTCGGCTCTGCGCATCGCGACTTCCCAGTCAGTAGGAAATGATTTGAAATATGGGAGTGTGCTCATAAACGTAATTTGCTGACGATCACTTTTCAAACCCTACCTTGGTGTCGCGTGCCGATTTCGGAGGATGTTGCATTGTGCGGAGCCGGGAAAGCACGGTGTTATAGCTGGTTTCCAGGCAGACAACGGAGACGAAGAGTTCTCGCAAATGGGCGATTGAGAACCCTTCTGTATCGGCCACCCATTGCTTGATGTTGGCCTCGGTCAGCGCATTTTTAGAAGCCAGATAGGTGCGCCGTGCTGCTGCGGAAGGCATCCCGATTTTAATGACTTCATCAAACCGGCTGGGCCGATTGATGAAGCGCTCGTCCAGAAATTGCGGGTAGTTTGTGGTTGCCAGATGACAAACCTTATCTACCTGTCCTTCCCCATCAAAGATGCTCAAAAGTTCGGCTTCCGCGTACCGTCGGCATAATTCATCTATATCCTCAAACACCGTGATAAGTGGACGGTCGGGTTCGATCTGGCGCAGCAAGGCCAGCCCGTGGCGTATCATAGGAGGATAGGTGTCGGCGATAATGACGATCCCGCCTCGCTGAATCAGGTCGCGCATAAGCAGCGCCAAAACAGAGGTTTTGCCTGACCCTGGGGGGCCATAGAGCAGGATGCCTCGCTTGAAGATTTGCCGATATTGTCGAAAAACATTCTCGCGTTCCCAGAAATGCTGGATAGATTGCAGGACGAGATCGCCTTTCGAGTCGGGCAGTCGCAGTAGGTCGTCGCTGATGACATTTCGCGCGCGAAAATACAGTCCGATATTGGGATGCTCCTCAATCCCGTAGACGCCTGCCGGGATGCGAGGGGTTGTTTTGCCGCACGGGATGAATGTGCCATTGCTGCCGATTTTCCATTGCTGTGCATCGGACTCGGCAGTCTCGGCAGGGGAGGGGCAGGGAGCGCATTCCGCCGCAGGTCGCTGGGGCGAAGTATCAGAGGGCTGGCTTCCGAGTTGCTCAATGAATTCTTGCATGTCTTCGTTCATACGGCCTCGCTTTCTGGTTCGATGATTTCAGCATCAATGGCATCGCTGTAATCGCTGTCGTGATTGGGCACAAGGATCGCATTAAAGGGGAATCGGTGAGCGCAATACAAACATTGCAGTTCGATCTCGTTGTTTGCCCAGTGGTTTACCTCGGCGGCAAGCTGAGGAGAGAACTGGTTGCACTGCGGGCAGCGCACGGGACAAGTCGGTTCGGCGAGGGTGGTGCCAATCTGACGGGGTTCGGTGCCGGGCATCGCCGTGCTGCCCGTACTGAGGGCGTTGGTGGGCGCGGCGGGAAGCTGGCGCGGCGTTGCGCCTGGAGATGCCAGGTAAAGAAGGGCGGGCTCGTTGGGCGCAGGCGCAGCGGTGGGCGTTTCTTCCTCAAACAGATTGGCCTGCCCTTTGCCGTTGGCGGCATCCAAAAACAGTTGAATATTGGTGCGCCAGGGGCCGTAGCGCCGCACGACATTGGCAAACTCTTCAAGATCGTGCTTGAGGATGACAAGTTTGCCGTTGTCGTCCACCCAGCAATGATGCAATTCGTGGTCTACCAGCGCTTCACGATGCTCTGGCGTGAGCCGATCCCAAATCGTGCGCCAGATTTCGATGGTGAAAAATTGGCGGTCGGTGTCTTCATTCGGGTGCGCGAGCACGGCATTCAAGCCGGAAACCTTACGCGCGCGGCCCCATACCTG
>CAZRXE010000362.1:0-4025 GCA_964603695.1 uncultured Heliomicrobium sp. | reverse complement strand
TGTTCCTCTCTCAAATCGAATGCCGTCAGACGGTCGCTTTCCGTCAGACAGCGAAAGTTCGCGTGCAGGTAATCGCGAAAGCCCGCGTAATGATCCAGCCACCACAAAAACGGCCAGACGAAAACAATGAAATTTGCGCCGCGTTGTCGCAATCTTCCCAGTTCGGCAATCGCTGCGGCGTCATCCGGCGGCAGTCCGCCGAAATAACCGTTTTCATCGGGGAAGGGAAAACGGCGGCGTCCGGCGATGGAGTCGCCGCTGGCCCATTCGTCTTCGTTGACCAGAATGAAAGTTTCGCCAGGCGGGATCAGTTGGGAAATTGTCCGCGTGGCTTCTTCGATCTGATGCCACCAGGAATTTCGCCGCCAATTTTCGGTTGCCGGATGCAGGTTCATCTGTTCGCAGAACCGGCGCAGCGTGTCGAAACAGCTTTCGGTGCGCCACAGGCCGGAGCGTAATCTTTCGTCGAAGGCTTCGCGCCAACTGTTGTTCACTTGGTGCGCGCGCCAGCAGCTTTGCGGCGCGGGAATCTTTTTGACCAGACCGAAGAGCGGCGCGAGCGCGGACAGGTAAAGATCGGGACAGGTTTTGTATTCTGCTTCGGGCATTGGAAGCACGCGCTCCAAAAAATGGCGCGCCCAGGCATTACCGCTGGTCGGCGGCCAGCCGTAACCATCCGGGCCGTTTTGAAGCAGGGTTTCGCGCAAATCGCCTTCCGGCAGATTTGTGCCGATGACCTTGCCGGTTTCGCGGCTGTGTTCATCAATCACAGTCAGCGGCCAATGCGCTTTGGCAAAGCTTGGATCCTGAAAGAAAGCGATGGAGTTTTCGACCGCCGCCGGCAGCAACACGTCGTCCGAGTCCAGAAAGAACACAGCCTGCCCGCGGCTTGCCGTAAAGCCCGCGTTGAAAGCCGATGCCTGCCCGCCGTTGTCTTTCAAAACGGGAAGGATGCGGTCGCCGTAAGCGGCGATGATTTGGCGGGAATCGTCCGTGGAACCGTCGTCCACCACGATCACTTCGGTGTTCGCGTAAGTTTGGCAGAGCGCGCTGTCAATCGCTTCGTTCAAAAAACGCCCGTAGTTGTAGCTGCTGACGATAATGCTTGCCAGTAGACTTTCGCTCATAAAGCTTTCCCAACGGCTTGCGCGCCGGAACACACTGCCTGATAGACCCGCGCGTAATCGTGTGCCATACGCCAGGCGGAAAATCGCGCTTCGGCTTGCACGCGCACGTGGCGGCGATCCAGTGCGAAACAGCGCGTCACTTGCTGCGCGAATTCGGCTTCCGTTTCCGCCGTATAACCGGTTACGCCTTCATCAATGATTTCCGGCACAGCTCCCAAACGCATCGCCGCGACGGGCGTTCCGCACATCATCGCTTCGACCTGAATCAAGCCGAACGGCTCCGGGATGCGAATCGGGTAAAGCAGTGCGCGCGCGCCGCCAAGCAACGCTTCACGTTCCGCGCCGCTGACGTAACCGACATACTTGATTCGTTCACCGTCCAGATGTGGTTCAATGCGAGCGAAATCTTCGTCTTGCGGCCCGGCCAGCAGCAACCGAAGATTCAGTTGCTTCGCGGTTTCAATCGCGAGCAGCGCGCCTTTGCGTTCACTGAATTTGCCGAGGAAACAAACGTAATCTTCCGGCTGCCACTGCGGCGTGAAATGCGTCGCGTCAATGCCGTGCGGAATGATTGCCGCCGGATGCAGATCGGGAAAGGCGTTCCACTGATATTCCGAAATGGCCGTCACGCAAGTGTCCGGCGTCATTCGCCACAAGCGGGCTTCGTCCTCGAATGGGCAAACGTGAAGCGTATGAACCATCGGCGCGCGCGAAAAAGATTGCAACGGCAATCCTCGCAAATAAGCGTGACTGTGCAACACGTCGAAGCTCCCAGATGCCTTCACCGCCACGCACAAATTAACCCAATCGCAAAGATACCAATCGTCGAACGAACCGTTTTCGCCGTAAGCGCCGGGCAGAGTGGCGACAAGTTCGCCGCTGACTTCGGAACCGGCGGCGGCGAAGACTGTGACCTCGTGTCCCAACTCGACCAACTCTCGTGTCAGCAACCAGACCAGCGACTCAATGCTGCCGCTGCCGTGTTGCCGAACCGGAGAATGAAAAGTGGAAATCTGTGCAATGCGCATTCGGATTATTTGTTCGTGGCTGTTTTCGACAACGCCGGAGCGACCGGAAGCCCGGCGCGGTCGAGCAATTCGCCCGCGACTTTTTCCGCCGCGAAATACTCGGCGGCGATTTCGCGCGCGGCGCGGCGATTTCCTTCGTAATCGCGCGCGATTTCTTCCATTGCCGCCTCCGCCTCCGCCATCGTGCTGAAACCGAACAAGCCTTTGCCCGTGGGGAAAATGTTGCTGAAGCCTGTTTCCTGAGTGACGACCGGCAAGCCCGCAGCCAGATAACAGGCGCTGCGGTCGCTGAACCAGCCGCTGCGCAATCGTATGTTCTGATCTTTGGCGACGGTGAATTCGCCGCGCGAACCGCGAATGTAATCGCGGTAAGGAAAAACGTCTTTCGACAGCGTCAGTCCGTCAATCACGTCCCAACCGTTGGCGTTCAGCAATCCGATGTCGTCGGTGTCCTGACAAGCCAGCGCCAATTCAAAGCTCTGGCCGCAATGCTGAGGCAGTTCCAGGAATTTCAAAAACTCGAAATGCTTGCTCCATGTGTAGGTTTCGCCGTCCCATTCGATGTCCTTGCCGGATTGTTTCCAACTGGCAATCGTGGTGAACAGCGCGCCCGGCGTTTCCATAGGCGTCCACCAATCCAGAACAATCGGTTGGCGCGTCGGGTGGTAAGTGAATTCGCGCAACGGAACGCGGCAATCAGGCGCGCCGAAGTTTTCGCCGTAACTGAAATGATGCGTGTGCAGCCGCAACAATTCCGTAGTGTCATGGCGGCCTTGCGCCACTTCGATTTGCCGCAACACCGGATCGGTTTCCAGATAAATCCGCACCGGAATGCTGAGATGTCTTTCAAACAACCAGGTCGAAGCCGTCAAATTCACCAGCACATCCGCGCGTTTGAACAACTCCGCGACGTCCAATTCCGACAGGCCGAAAGTCTGGCCGTCTCCGCCGAAACGGTACGCCCAGCGATTCGGAAAGCCTGCCCATTCCATCAGCCGCGCCAGATAATTGACCGTGTAACGGCAATCACCAGTGACGGCGTTCTGCTCCGGGTCGTAAGGCCAATCGCCTGTGTCTTCGACGTAATACACGTCGTAACCGCAACGGCGAAAGCCTTCCAGATAATGCAGTACCTGCCAGGCCACGCCCGCAAACGGCGTCTGCCCCATAATTCCCAACATCACCAACACTGGTTTTGACTTCTCTGTCATTCTTGAACATTCCTCTTCAGTATCCGGCAGGCAGATCAAGTAGCACATATCGCGCGGCCAGTTCGCGCCAAACCTCGTCGGACTGCCCGGCTTCCATTTTTTGCAGCGTGCCGGCAGGCAGCGTCACTTGTTCCGGCAAATAGCGTTTGCACGCGCCGAATTCGGTTTCGTATTGAGCCGTCGGAAAACGCAGTCGCAGAATTTCGTTTTCTCCGTCGGCTTCCACTTCGTAAAGCGGGTTGAGGCGGCGCGCGGTTTCGGCAGGCTCGGCGGGAACGCCGTCATACTGCCGGAAAAAGTTTTCCCAGCGCGCGGCGATGAAAAACAACGCCTGCTCGTCGGCCAAATCCTGATCGGAATAATCGTGCGACAGATCAATCCTGCCGTGATCCAGCACGCGATTCAGGACTTCGCTTTCCTTGAACATACGCACGCCGGCTTCGGCAAACAGGTTTCGCCACCAATGCGGCGCGAGCGGCAAACCGGCGGAAAAGTTTTCGCAGAGCGCGTTGTGGGCGTGATTGACGACCATCGCACCTTCGTCGCCCGTCAGCCGCATCATTTCGCAGGCGAACAGACGTTTGGTCCAAACGTAATGAAAAGCGTCCGAGCAAAACGCCATCGAAAAGCTGCCGCGTTTGAAAGGCAAAGGCGCTTCG
>CAZRXE010000361.1:0-8738 GCA_964603695.1 uncultured Heliomicrobium sp. | reverse complement strand
GGCGCTGTTCATCGTCACCGCGCTGGATTGGATTCAGGCGCGCGGGTTGCGCTTGATGCCGGATGCTTGGTGGGCAGGCGTTATTCTCTTTCTCGGCGTTGATTTCGGCTATTACTGGTTTCACCGTTCCAGCCATCGCGTGCGGTTTTTGTGGGCGATTCACGAAGCGCACCATTCTTCCAAACGCATGAATTTTTCTGTCGCCTTGCGTCAACCGCCGCTCGAGCCCTGGTTTGACTGGCCGTTTTTCATTCTCATGGCCTGGCTCGGATTTTCGGCGCACGCCATCCTGACGATGTACGCCTTCAATCTGTTTTACCAGTTCTTCATTCACACGGAGATGGTCAACAAACTACCGCGTCCGCTGGAAGCCATTCTGAACACGCCGTCGCATCATCGCGTCCATCACGGCGTCAACCCGGAATACATTGATAAGAATTACGCGGGCGTGCTGATTATCTGGGATCGTTTGTTCAATTCGTTTGAACCGGAACGCGCGCCGGTCAACTACGGCGTGCTGCATCCGGTTACTTCGCGCAATCCGTTTTTCATCGCCTTTCATTTGTGGGCGGACATCGCCCGCGACCTGTTCCGACCTTCGTCCTGGACGACGAAATTGAAGCTGATTTTCGCGCCGCCCGGCTGGGCGGACGAAGTTCGAGCCAGTACCGCAAGCGGTAGCGAGCGGGTGATTCATTAAGCGCCGTTTGCTACCGCTCGCGGTACTGACTTGGAGGCTCAATTAGCGACTCAAAAACTGATGGGACACGGCGGGCAGTTGGCCGTCGCTCATCGCTTACCCAATCGAGGAAAAATCAATGTCAACAGAACTAAAAACAGCGCAAATCGGCCTGATCGGTCTGGCCGTGATGGGGGAAAACCTGGCAATGAACATCGCGCGGAACGGCTACCCCATTGCCGTTTACAACCGCGATCCGAAAAAGGTGGACAACTTCGTGACGCGCGCCGCCGGGATGCCCGTGATCGGGACGAAGTCGCCCGAAGAGTTCATCAAATCGCTCGAACGGCCGCGCAAAATCATTCTGCTGGTCAAAGCGGGCGATCCCGTGGACTGGACTGTCGAACAAATCAAACCTTATCTGGAAGCGGGCGACATAGTCATTGACGGCGGCAACTCTTATTTCAAGGACACCGAGCGCCGCGAAAAATCCTTGAAAGCCGAAGGACTGAACTTCATTGGTTCTGGCGTTTCCGGCGGCGAAAAAGGCGCTCTCTGGGGGCCTAGCCTGATGCCCGGCGGCGACAAGGACGCTTATGAACACGTCCGCCCGATCTGGGAAGCCATCGCCGCCAAAACCGAAGATGGGGCTTGCGTAACTTACATTGGTCCCGGCGGCGCGGGCCATTTCGTCAAGATGGTTCATAACGGCATCGAGTACGGCGATATGCAGTTGATCGCCGAAGCCTACGACATGATGCGCAACGTGTTGGGAATGGAAGCCGACGAAATGGCAGACATTTTCGACGAATGGAATCGCGGCGATTTGGAATCCTTCCTGATTGAAATCACAGCCCAGATTCTGCGTGTCAAGGACGAGGAAACAGGCCAGCCGCTGGTCAATCTGATTCTGGACAAAGCCGGGCAGAAGGGAACAGGCAAATGGACTAGCCAGTTGGCGCTGGATTTGGGCATTGTCATTCCGACGATTGACGCATCCATCGTTGCCCGTTCCTTGTCTTCGCGCAAAGACGAGCGCGTCGAAGCCAGCAAACAAATCAGTGGCCCTGCCGCCGCGAAATACGCCGGCGATAAACAACAAATGATCGCGGCCATTCACGACGCGCTCTACGCTTCCAAGATTTGTTCTTACGCGCAGGGCATGAACCTGATTCGCGAAGCTTCCGATCAATGGAACTGGGGCATCAATCTGGGCGAAGTTTCGCGCATCTGGAAAGCGGGCTGCATCATCCGCGCGCAATTCCTGGATCGCATCAAACAGGCTTACGTGCGTCGCGCCGATCTGCCAAACCTGCTGCTTGATCCCGATTTCAAAGCCTGGGTCGAAGCTTCGCAGGCGAACTGGCGATTAGCCGTGACGGCGGCGATGTCGCAAGGCGTGCCGGTGCTGGCAATGGCCGCCAGCTTGAACTATTTCGATATGTATCGCACCGCCAATCTGCCGCTGAACCTGACGCAAGGCCAGCGCGATTTCTTCGGTTCGCACACCTACGAGCGCGTGGACAAACCGGAACTCGGCGCGATTCACACCGAGTGGGAAGAAGTGCTGCAAAAACAATCCAACGCCTAACCCGGCTTTTTCATCCGGCGGAGAAGGACGCTGCCAACCGCGAACGCAACGTCCCTCCGCCGGTCGTTTGTAAACGTTAGAAAGAGTGAGTGCCGTCCACGAAGCTTTTTCAAAAAGAGTTTTTGATGTTGGACGAATCCGGCTCATCGGCCATCAAGTTGATGACGTTCAACTGCCCCCCCGTCAGTTCAAACACCTTCCATAAAGTCCCGCCGCCCGTTGGCGCTGTGAACACTCGCAATTGTTGATTGCCGCTGTAAATCCGCACGACGACGCCGGATTGGGCTATGCCGTTGCTGCCGTTCGAGTCGCGGTTGGTGTAGTTGTGAATTGAAAAGCGGTATGAGCCGGTGGCGTTCGGCGTCAGTGTGACTGTTTCGGGACCGGGACTGCCGCCGTCCACATCGAGCATTGTTGTCACAGGCGAGAGCAAATCCGTCGGTTCCAGCCACCAGACGTGAAAGCGCGAATTGCCCGCCGCCGGGCCGGTGATGTGTGCGTCAAGATCAACGGCGCTTTGCCAGGTGACGATCACGCGGAATTGTCCGGCAGCGAGCGGCGTGGTCAGTGCGAAGTTCGCGGTACCGGTTTGTCCACCGGCGACTGTGGCGGTTTGCGAAGCGGTGATGAAGCCACTCGCGGCAGCAGACAAAGTGTAGCTGCCGGGGTTGATGACGTGGAGGTTGAATTTACCCAGCGCGTCGGTCGTGGCTGTGCGCGTTGTGCCGCTGCCGGCGGGTTGGAGCGTGATGTTCGTGCTTGCGAGCGGCGCGCCGCTGACGGCGTTAAACACCGTGCCGTTGACTGTTCCGAATTCATTGCGATTGACGATGGCCAGCGTGGTGACTGGACTTTGTCTGCCTTTGAGCGAAACGATAATAGAAGTTTTCAGATTGGTGGGCAGACTGGCCGGGATCACCGCGTTGATCTGCCACAAGCCGACGAAGCCGGGCGCGAGGCCGCTGAACTGTACTTCTGCCGCAACGCCGCCGATGGAAACCGAGGTTGCTCCAGTGGCGACGGCCAGCGGATTGCCAGGCGCTGGCGTGCCGTCGGCGACAGACGGATTGGTGTTGCCGATGCCGGTAGCGTAAATCACCACGACGTTGCCCGAAGCTTCGGGGTGCGCGCCGGGCAGTTTGCCGAAGTCCGAGTTGGGCGAAAGATCGGAGTTCAGCGCAATCGCCTGATTCTTGCCGGAAAGGTCAGTAGTCAAAATACCAGGTGCGGCTTCGGCCACGTTGGCTGTGCCGGTTCCGACAGCGGCGGCGATGCCGTTATTGAAGACTTGAATGTTGGCGTTGCCGACTGCAACGCCACCCGGCACTTGCAGGTTGATCTGATTCGGCGAAACGAAAAACAGCGGCGCGTCAATGCCGTTGATTTTGACCGTCACGCCGCCCAGCGTTTTGGGCAGAGGCACGGACGAGGCGATAACGGTTTGCGTTGCCATCGCCGATCCGAACAGCGCGCCGATGGAACCGGGCGCTACGACGGCGTCATAACTCGCCGCATTGACCAGCGCGACCGTGCCGGTTTGCGCGGTTGTGAGTTGCGGCGCGACGTGAAAGATCGCGATTGCGCAGAGCGCCACAATCAAGACTCGCTGTGCCCGAACGTAAGCGGATGATTTGAAGATTGCTCGCAGCTTCATAGCCAAACTCCTGAAAACATCGGTCGTTACTCACACCAGAAAACCCGGGTTGGTGAACTGACTGCCGTCAAATCGTCTCGAGACGATTTGACGGCTTCGGCCAACTGTACATGCAACGTCGGCTGCGCGTTGATTTGGTCAGCGCGCGCGCCATAACAGGTTTGCGTGGCCTAACCAACTCTTGCGCCGAGTTACGGGTCGGTTGAGTTTTCTCTTGAAAGCTACGAATGCCGCGTGGAATGTCCAAGCTCAACCGCCGGCGATGGCCGGAACAATGGAAATTTCAGCCCGCTCCGGTACAGCGGTTTGCAGCTTGTCCAGAAAGCGTATGTCTTCGCCGTCCACGTAAACATTAATAAAGCGGCGCAAGTCGCCGTTCTCTTCGCACAAGCGGGCTTGAATGCCTGGATAACGGGCTTCGAGTTGAGTGAACACTTCGCCGATGGTTGCGCCTTGCACTTCCACCAGTTCAGTGTCGGCGGTGAATTTGCGCAGCGGCGTGGGAATGATAACGGTTTGTGGCATAACGATCTCCTCCAAGAAATTTCAAGAACCTTTGTCCACGAAGCCGCACGAAGGATGACGAAGAATCGCCTGATTGTTTCGCGTTTCTTCGTGTTTCTTCGTGTCGCTTCGTGGACGGAAAAGTTGTTTGTTTAGGCAGCGGCTTTCGCGGCGCGGCTGATTCCGGCGGCGCTTTCAAACGCCGACAGTTTCGGTTCGATGGATTTCAACTCTTCCAGCGTCAAGGCTTCCTGCGTTTTCAAACCGTTGCCGGTGATGGCGATGACTATGCGGTCTTTGGCAGTCAGGCGACCTTGTTCGATCAGCTTCTTCGTCACGGCCACAGTCGTACCGCCGGCGGTTTCGGTGAAGATGCCTTCGGTTTCGGCCAGCAATTTCATGGCGGCGATGATTTCCGCATCGGTCACGTCTTCAGACCAACCGCCGGTGTTCGTGATGACGCCGGTAGCGAAATAGCCGTCCGCCGGATTGCCGATGGCCAGAGACTTCGCAATCGTGTTCGGTTTGACAGGACGAATATCGCGCGTGCCGGCTTTGACGGCGGCGGCGATGGGATTGCAGCCTGCGGCTTGCGCGCCGTAAAAGCGAGTTTGTTGTTCTTCGATCAAGCCCAGCTTTTGCAGTTCGCCGAAGGCTTTATAAATTTTGGTGATGAGCGATCCGCCGGCCATTGGCACCACCACCGCGTCGGGAGCTTTCCAGTTGAGTTGTTCGGCGATCTCGTAACCGAAAGTCTTCGAGCCTTCGCCGTAAAACGGGCGCAGGTTGACGTTGACGAAAGCGATGGGATGGCGCCCCGCGATTTCGCTGCACAGGCGGTTCACGTCGTCGTAGTTGCCTTTGACCGGGACGACATTTGCGCCATAAATCTGCGTGGCGGTGACTTTGCTTTTTTCCAGATTGTCGGGAATGAGAATGAAGGCGGGGAAACCTGCTGCGGCGGCGTTGGCGGCGACGGAATTGGCCAGATTGCCTGTGGAAGCGCAGCCGACGGCTTCAAACTTGAATTCGCGCGCTTTTGACAGCGCCACGGCGACCACGCGGTCTTTGAACGACAAGGTCGGATGTTGCACAGCGTCGTTTTTAATGTACAGCTCGCCCACACCGAGCGCTTTGGCGAGCCGCTCGGCACGGACGAGCGGCGTACATCCGGTTTGCAAACCGACGGTCGGTTCGCCTTCCAGCGGCAGCAATTCGCGGTAACGCCACATGGTTTTTTGGCGACCGGCGATTTCTTCGCGCGTCAATTTGGTTTTTATCGCGTCGTAATCGTAATCCACTTCCAGCGGCCCGAAGCATTCTTCGCAAATCGCGACCGGTTCCAATTTGTACGGCGTACCGCACTCGCGACATTTCAATCCCTTCACAAAACTCATTCTCGTCTCTCCTCTTTTCCGGCAGGTGGCCGGCGCTGTTTCTCAAACTAAAAAAAGCCCTGCGCTACGAGTAGCGCAGGGCTTTTAGATGAATCTCTTCCCGCAACTCTTTAGCAGTTTTTTGAGTGGAGCAATTCGTTGTAAATCGCCACTTTTGATTTTCAAAATTGAAAAAGCCTCGCGCTTTGAACTAGCGCGAGGCTTAAAACTTTGTCTTTCCTCGGGCCGTTTAGCGCGTTTTTAACGTGGAGCAATTTGCCTTAAATCACCACGATCAATTTGACGGGGCGGACGATAACCGCCGTCAAAAGTTCTGTCAAGCGCCGATAGGAAAAATTTATGGTCTTGACAAAAAGATTTACGGGCATAAGATTCGCGACATTGTCATGAGCAATTCACATCATACATTCCGCTGTTGTTTTTGCACCTGTCAGGGTGCATGTTGTTGCCGGTAAACAACCCGGCTTTCTCTTCTCTCAACCCCAAACCAATTTAAGGAGGAAGATTATGTCTATCCGCATAGGCGACGTAGCGCCAGATTTCACGGCTGAAACCACAGAAGGAAACATCAGCTTTCACGAATGGCTAGGCGATGGCTGGGGCGTACTCTTTTCGCACCCCAAGGATTTCACGCCGGTTTGCACCACTGAACTCGGCGAGGCCGCCCGGCTGAAACCCGAATTCGACAAACGCAACGTCAAGATCATCGGCCTGAGCGTTGATCCGTCCGATTCGCATCACAAATGGGCGGAAGACATCGCCGAAACGCAAGGCACTGCGCTCAACTTTCCAGTCATTGCCGACGCCGACAAAAAAGTCTCAGACCTTTACGAAATGATCCATCCGAACGCCAGCGACACTTTCACCGTGCGCTCGGTTTTCGTCATCGGCCCGGACAAGAAAGTGAAACTGACCTTGACCTATCCGGCCAGTACCGGACGCAACTTCGCTGAAATTCTGCGCGTGATTGATTCGCTGCAACTGACTGCCAAATACAGCGTGGCCACGCCCGTCAATTGGAAAGACGGAGACGACGTCATCATCGTCCCGGCGGTCAGCGACGAAGCCGCCAAAGAAAAATTCCCCGACGGCTGGAAAACCATCAAGCCTTACCTGCGCGTGGTTGCCCAGCCCGGTAAATAAGTCATCGTTGATTTTCCATTTACCATTTGGGATTCGTCATTTGTCATTTGCGGAACCGTTCTCTTTGTCCCGTCAATGACAAATGACAATTGGAACATAGTAAATGGAAAATCAGCCTTCGTTCACAACCCTCGATAAGGCTGTCATGGAGATTCAATCCGCAACTCCCGCCTCACTTCCCGACTTGATCGGCAACACGCCGTTGTTGCGGCTCAACAATCTGAATCCGAACCCGAAGGTGTAAATTTACGCGAAGGCGGAGTGGGCGAATCCCGGCGGTTCGGTGAAGGATCGTCCGGCGTTGAAGATGATTCGCGAAGCCGAGCGCGCCGGTTTACTGACCAAAGACAAAACCATCATTGACGCAACGAGCGGCAACACAGGCATTGCTTACGCGATGTTGGGCGCGGCGCTCGGTTATAAAGTCGAACTCTGTTTGCCGCAAAACGCCAGCGCCGAGCGCAAACGCATTTTGCAGGCTTACGGCGCGCACGTTGTCCTGACCGATCCGATGGCCGGAACCGACGGTGCCATCATCGAAGTTCGCCGCCGCGTGGCCGAATCGCCTGACAAATACGTTTACCTGGATCAATACAACAATCCGGCCAACTGGCAATCGCATTACGAAACGACTGCGCCGGAGATATTCAATCAGACCGGCGGGCGCATCACGCATTTCGTCGCGGGCTTGGGAACCAGCGGAACCTTTGTCGGCGTCAGCCGCCGCTTGCGCGAATTAAAACCCGACGCGCGCCTGATTTCGATGCAGCCGGATTCGCCTTACCACGGACTGGAAGGCATGAAGCACATGCCGACGGCCATCGTGCCGGGCATTTATGACCCGACGCTGGCCGACGAAGAGCTGGAAGTAATGACCGAAGACGCCCACGAAATGGCGCGCCGGTTGGCCAAACACGAAGGCTGGTTCGTGGGCGTATCGGCGGCGGCTAACATCGTCGCCGCATTGAAAGTTGCCTCACGGATTGAAAGCGGCGTCATTGTTACGATTTTATGCGACGGCGGCAGCCGCTATTTGAGCGATAAATTCTGGACGGAAGAATGAGCGTAAAACTGACCACGGAACATATCGAAATCATTAAACAACACGGCGAACGAACCTTTCCGGAAGAGTGTGGAGGTTTGTTGTTGGGCGTGATTGAAAACGACGTGCGCGTCATCCGCGAAGTCCTGCCGCTGGAAAACATCCGCAAGGATTCGCGCCACAATCGCGTGGAAATCAGTCCGCTGGATTACGCCAAAGCCGAACGCGAAGCCGCTAAGCGCGACTTAGGCGTTTGGGGCTATTACCATTCGCACCCGAACCATCCGGCGATTCCTTCCGGCTTCGATCTGGATCACGCGCCATTCATCGAATGGTCGTACCTGATCGTTTCCGTCCGCGACGGCAAAGCAGAAGAAGTCCGCGCCTGGACGGTGCGCGAAGATCGTTCGCAATTCGACGAAGAAGAGATTATTCAAAATTGAAACCGCGTAGCGAGCTTGTCCGACAAGCTGCCAGCTTGTCGCTGACCTCACAAAAAGCCGCTAACTAAAAATTCCGACAAGCTGGCAGCTTGTCGGACACTTGAGGAGAAAACCAAAAATGCCAAAGATCGTAATTCCCACCGCGTTGCGCCAATACGCCGGCAACACTGCGGCTGTGGATGTTGAGGGAGCAACCGCCGGAGAAGTTTTGGCCAGTCTGACTTCGCAATTTCCCGATTTGAAAAAGCACTTGTATGACGCCAATGGCAAGCTGCGCAGCTTCGT
>CAZRXE010000360.1:0-1702 GCA_964603695.1 uncultured Heliomicrobium sp. | reverse complement strand
GCCCGGATAAAGCGTCAGGTAGCCGCCGCCGGAATTGACCGTAGTGATGTTACCGGTAATGGCTTGTGCGTTGGCGGGAATGGTCAGGCCGTCGCAAGTGCCGCGCGCGAGTTGCGTGCGCGAAGTCCCGCCCGAAATCGGCGCGCCCGGAGCGAAACATCCCGTCAGACCGGCGCGCGTTTCCAGCAATCGTACCGGATGCGCCAACGGATAAAACTGCAAACCGCTACCGCCGCTCGGAGCCGTCAGCGAAACCGTGTAACTGCCGGTTTGTCCGGCGGCGGCGGCGCTGGCCAGAACGGTGTAACTGCCGGTGGCGGGCAAAGTGAAGAAACCGCTGCCGGCGGGGATGCGCGCATTCGTGCCGCCGCCGCCGTTGTCGTCTTCGGTCAGAATCGCGCCGCCGGCGTCAGTCAGTAGCGCGTAGGCATTGAAGGCCGTCGAATTTACCGTGACGGTAATCTGCTGTCCCGCCGCGCCCGCAAATGTGAACCGATCCGCCAGACTGCCGCCTGCGCGCACGCAATCGCCCGCGCTGAGTTGGCCGCTCAAAGTTTGTCCAACGACGATAGGCAAAGACAGGTTGCAGGCCGTGCCGCCGGCTTGCGTGACGGTGAAGGTCTGATCGCCGATGGTGATTGTGCCCGTGCGTTGATTGCTGTTGGCGTTGGCTTCGACGTGGAAGTTAATCGAGCCGCTGCCGACGCCGTGGCTGTTGGCAATGCTGACCCAGGCGGCGTTGCTCGTCGCTGACCAGTTGCAATTGGAAGCGGTCGTCAGATTGATGGTTCCCGCGCCGCCCGTTGCCGCCAAGTTTTGGCTCGCGGGCGAAAGGCTGTAATTGCAGGTCGGCCCGGCCAGTTCATAGACTCCGCGCCCGAAAGTCGCCGCTTGGATCAATCCGCTGGGATGCGCAGCCAGCGCAGTGACGATGACCGGCGGCATTCCCGAATTGAAGCCGGCCCAGACGCTGCCGCCAGTGTCGGAGCGAAAAACGCCTATGTCCGTTCCCGCGTAAAGCGTGGCGGAATTCAGCGGATCAATCAGCAAGGCGTTGACGGGAATGTCCGGCAGATTGCCGCTGACATCCGTCCAGTTCACGCCGCCGTTGACGGTTTTGAAAATGTGTCCAGTGCCGTAGCCCGAAACGGTCAGGTAAGCCGTCGCTGCATCGGTAGGATGCACGGTCAGGCTGGTGATGGAGCGATTGGGAATGCCTGTGGAAATGTTCGTCCAGTTCGCGCCGCCGTCGTTGCTGACCATCGCGCGGCCTTGTCGCGAGCCGCTGTAAATGACGTTGGCGTTGCCGCGCGCCACGGCCAGCGCGCTCAGCACGTCCGAACCGCCTTTGGTTTGATCGAAAATCCCGCCCGGCGCAGTCCAGTTCGCGCCCAGGTCAGTGCTGACAAACAGCCGCCACGTGCCGAAATACAAATTGGAATTGACGCCGTTACCGGTAAAAGGCGGGAAAAAGGCCATGCGCGGCGCGGAGTCCGATTCGCCGAAAGTGGCGTTGCTGCCGACGGTGGCGATGAAGCTGTCGCCGTTGTTATCGAAACGATAAATGCCACCGTAAACAAAGGTGATGAACACTGTACTTGGATTTAGCGGGTTGAGTACCGTGCGCCCGCCGTCGCCGCTGAAAAATTCGCGCCACGCGCCGCCCGTCAAACGCTTCTGATTGCCGTTGTCCTGCGTGCCG
>CAZRXE010000359.1:0-2050 GCA_964603695.1 uncultured Heliomicrobium sp. | reverse complement strand
GCAATCGTTTGAAACCGATGCCCAGCCCGCGCAGATCGTTGATCTTGCTTTCAGGGACCTTGAAGCTGGAAACAAGCACTTCGCTGATGCCGTGTTCGCTGATGAGATTGGGCAGGTCTTCGCGACTGAAGATGCGATAGCCACGGATGAGCAGGCCGGTTTTGTTTCGGTCGTCGTCAATGAAACCGACCGGTTGATAGCGGTGCGCGGGGTTGTTGAGCAATTCGCGAATCAGAATTTCTCCGCCGTCGCCCGCGCCGTAAATCAACACCGGCGTCGAATCGGGAGCCGCCATCTTTTTGCCGACGAACAAAGCTCCCAGCAAACGGAAAGACAAGCGACTGGCTCCGACAAACAGCAGCAACAACAACGAATCCAGAATGAAAACCGCGCGCGATGGCCCATGAAACCCGTAAAGCGCCATCACGGTGACTCCGCTGATCGCCGCGCCGATGAAGACGGATTTGGCAATGACCACCAGATCATCCACGCCCACGTATCGCCAAATGCCGCGATACACTCCGCCGACCAGGAACAACAAAATCTGCACCGCCATCACCACCGGCAGCGTGCGAATGAAAATCCTCAACTGCTCTTCCGGCAAGCCGTGTTCAAACCGCAACAGATAAGCGCCGTAATACGCCAGCACGATCAAAGAAAGGTCGAGCAGGATTTCAAAAATGCGCCGACGCGGAGAGAGGCTGGCAAACACATTCACCAGCGTATTGCTTTGCGGGTTATTACCTTCGTAAACGCGGACTTTGCCCAGATACAGGCCGATGAAAAGAATGGTCAGCGCAAAACCGGAAATCAGCAACAGGTTTGCGCCGATATGTACTTGCCGGACAAGCAACGCCAGCGTTCCTGAAATCGCCGCCAACAAATAAAGCGTCAGCACCGCGCGTCGTTCGGACATGCCCAGCGCCACCAACCGATGCGACGTGTGATCGCGTCCGCCCTGTGAAACCGGACGCCCGGAGAGTTTGCGCGTGACGGTGACGACGCAGGTGTCGAAGATCGGAATCAGCAAAATCAGCACCGGCGTTAAAAAGACTGCCGCCAGATTGCGCGTCCGTCCCATGTCGTTCAGCAAAGCGATTCCGCCCAATGACAAACCCAGCAACATCGAACCGCAATCGCCCATGAAGATCGAAGCCGGATTGAAATTGAAATAAAGAAAACCCAGCACCGCGCCCGCCATCACCAATGGCAGAACGGCTTCGGCCATCTGCCCGTTCAGCACGAAGGTAATCGCCAGAAAGAAACAGGCGATGACTGAAATGCCTCCCGCCAAACCATCCATGTTGTCCAGCAAATTGACGGCGTTGGTCAGGCCGACCAGCCAGAAAACCGTAATCAGGGAATCCGCCGGTTCAAAGCCCGTCCAATGCAGGTACAAGCCGCAATAAACAATCACCGACGATGCCACAATCTGCATCACCAGTTTGATGTAGGGTTTCAGTTGGATCAGGTCGTCAACGACGCCGGTCAGGAAGAGGATCGTGCCGGCAATCAGAATGGGATAGAAACAGCTTATTGAGCCGGCGAAAAGAAAAGAGCCGAGAAGAAAAGAGGCATAAATCGCTATGCCGCCCATCAAAGCCGTTGGTTTCTGATGCCAACGGTCTTTGCGCGGGGCAGCGACTACTCCTAATCGGTGCGCGCCGGATCGAACAATAAATGTAAAGATCAAGCTCAGCACCGCGGTAATGACTACACTTGCGGCAAGCTTCATATAGTTCTTTCCTTTGGGGGGCCGGAAAGAGCGTGCTTCAGGGTGATTCAGTCGCGATGGACGAACCAGTCATCCATCGCTGCATGGAATTTTTGTCTTTTGATTTTTCGATGAAGCTTCTGCCGGTTGAAGCTGTGAGGCACCAGTGAAAGGTTACGATTGGAACTCCATTGGGGCGGGAGAACCATACCGATTCAATTGTTTGGAACGCTCGTAATCTACCACACTCATCAAGATTTCGTCCAAATTAAATGTTGGCTGATACCCTACCAAAGAGCGGATTTTCGTGATGTCAGGGACGCGGCGCAGCATATC
>CAZRXE010000358.1:0-8319 GCA_964603695.1 uncultured Heliomicrobium sp. | reverse complement strand
AGCGGCGGCAACGTCGGCAGCGACTTTCGCATTGAAGGCCGTCCTAAACCCGAACCCGGTCAGGAACCCGAAGCCAACAATCGCAGCGTGACTCCCGAATACTTCCAGGCGATCAAAATACCTTTACTGAAAGGCCGGTATTTCAATCAGCAGGATCAACGCGGCGGCATCGGCGCGGCGATTATCAATGATTCACTGGCCAAACGGTACTTCGCGAACGAAGAGCCTGTCGGCAAATACATCTTAAACATCGGTGCGAATCAAAACGACGGCGACCCCGAACGCTGGCAGATTGTCGGCGTGGTCGGCGACGTGCGTCACAGCAACCTGACCAAAGCCGCGACGCCGGAAATTTATTTGCCGTATCAGCAAAACAGTTGGTCGTGGGGCAGCTTTTTCATCCGCACCAAAACCGGCCCGGAAGCGATGACCCGCAGCTTTACCGAAGCCATACGCTCCGGCGACAGAAGCGTGCTGCTGGCTCGCGTTCAACCATTGGAAGAAGCCATCTCGAATACCGTCGCACAAACGCGGTTTTACACTTTCCTGTTCGCCTTGTTCGGCGCGGTCGGATTGATTCTGACGCTGACGGGCATTTATGGCGTCATCTCTTACACCGTCTCTCAACGCACGCAGGAAATCGGCATTCGCATGGCGCTCGGCGCGCAAACCAGCGATGTGCTGAAACTATTGATCGGGCAAGGAATGGTTTTGACCGCAATCGGCATCGGCATCGGCATAGTGGCGGCGGCGGCGTTGACTCGAATGATGTCTGGATTGTTGTTCGGTCTGAGCGCCGGCGATCCGTTCACGTTCGCCGGTGTGGCATTGTTGCTGGCGCTGGTTACGCTGCCGGCTTGTTTTATTCCCGCGCGTCGGGCGACGAAGGTGGATCCGCTGGTGGCGCTTCGGGACGAATAGCGGAGAATAAACTGTCCGGCATGTCATCCGGTTCAGATGGCGGCTCAGCGGATGGCTCAGCGGGCGATTCGTCAAGTTCGGGCGCTGCTTTCAGAACGGGTTCATTCAAACGTGAGGAAAGCCGGCGGCGATAAATTTCCGCTTCCTGACTTTTGCCCGTCCAGCGCGCGCGATTGAACATGGTCAATGCCATTATCAAAGCGTGATGCTGTCCCGCGCGATCCTGGGCGATTTCAAACTGGCGGTAGAGCCGATTCAGCAAGGTTACGCTGCGGCTCGCCGCCTCTTCGTTTTTGAAACTGAGTTTGCCGGCGAAAAAGCGCGAGTACGTGTTCATCGGATGCGCGGTCGTTGTGTACAAATCGAAATACCCGCTGATGAGTCCGGCGGCTTGCAACACTGAGGCGACATAACTTGTCCGCGTGTTCGTCATCAATGCAATGTCTTCCAGGTTGTCCACGCCCGAAGTATGAAGAGAAATGATCTGATCTTTTTTGGAAACGGACTGGTTTGGACTGCGCTCCGGCGCTACAGGACTGTCAGGCATTCGTACATCTGTGCCTCGTTTCTTCATGTCCATGCCTTCGGGCAAGCCGCAAGCCAAAATTTATCCTTGGGCATTAAACAATTCAATTTCGGGAATGACTGATCCCAAAAGCGGACGAATTATTCGCCGTCTCAATTCTCAGCGCCAACCAAGTATGCGGGCTAAAGGAGTTAGTTCGGAGTGCAAACCGGCACACGGATTGGTTGGCCGAAATGGAATCCTTCGCCGCGCAGACGGCGGCTCCTAAAATTCGCTCAATACACGACCGGAGAAAACCAAATGAATACGTTCTGGCAAGACCTGCGCTACGGCGCGCGAATGTTGCTTAAAACGCCGGGCTTCACGCTGGTGGCGATTATCACGTTGGCGCTCGGCATTGGCGCGAACACGACGATTTTCAGCGTCATCAATTCCTTGCTGCTCAAACCGATTCCGTTCCCGCAAGCTGATCGGCTGATGCTGGTGTGGAAGGCGCAGGCGAATGATCCGAATGACCGCAACATTGTCTCCGCGCCGAATTACTGGGACTTGGAAAAGCAAAACGATGTTTTTGCCGGGATGGCAATTTTTGATTCCGCCGGAAAGGGCTACAACCTGTCCGGCGACAGGGAGGCCGAGCGGGTTTCCGGCGTGCGCGTCTCGGCGGGATTTTTTGACGTGCTTGGCGTCAGGCCGCGATTGGGGCGCGGCTTTTTGCCTGAAGAGGAACAGCCCGGCAAACATCAGGTCGTCGTGCTGAGCGACGGGTTGTGGCGCAATCGTTACAACGCCGACACTGAGATCATCGGCAAAACCATTCGTGTGGATGGCGAAGGCCATACGGTAATCGGCGTGATGCCGCCGGATTTTGAGTTTCAGTTTGACAGTCCGGTGCGGCAGTTGTGGGTTCCGGTGGCCTACACCAAAGGAGATCGTGAGCGCGGCTCGAATTCTTTCTATTGTCTGGCGCGGCTCAAACCCAATGTGACGCCCGAACAGGCGCGCGCGCAAATGAATAACATCGGTCTGGCGCTGGCGCGGCAATATCCGCAAGACAATGTCGGCACGACGGTCACGCTCGACCCTGTCGTGGGCTTCGGTCAGGAAAGTCAGAAAAAGACTTTGCTGACATTGCTGGCTGTGGCGGGATTGGTGTTGTTGATCGCCTGCGTCAATGTCGCCAATTTGTTGATGGCGCGCGGCGCGGCACGAGCGCGCGAGCTGGCTATTCGCGCCGCTTTGGGAGCTGGCCGCGCGCGCACCATTCGCCAACTGTTGACCGAAAGCTTGCTGCTGGCTTTTGCCGGCGGACTGGCCGGAATTCTGGTTGCGGTGTGGAGCAGCAGCTTGTTGCTGAAAGTCCTGCCGGAAGATTTGCAGTCGGTTCCGTTTCGTTCGATCAGCGTGGAAAAAGGGCTGGCGCTGGATTTCAAAGTGCTGGCTTTCACCTGGGGCGTGACCTGTTTGACCGGCGTCATTTTCGGACTCGCTCCCGCGCTGATTTTTTCCAAACGCAACGTCAATGAATTTTTGCAGGAAGGCAGCCGGTCTGTTTCCGGCAGCGGCGGCAGATTGCGGCAAGGTCTGGTCGTGCTGGAAGTTGGGCTGGCGCTGGTGGTGCTGACCGGCGCGGGCTTGATGATTCAAAGCCTGGCGCGGCTGATGAACGTTGCGCCGGGCTTCGATCCGCGCAACGTGTTGACGCTGAACCTGTCCTTGCCGCAGGAAAACACTTATTACGGGCCGCCCGGCCACCCGGAGTTTGCGCGAAATCTGCAACAGCAGGTCGGCGGCATTCCGGGCGTGATTTCCGTCAGCGCCGTCAGCCATTTGCCGATTGGCGGCGGAATGGCCGGACGCGGCTTCGTCATCGAAGGCCGCCCGGACCCTGGCAGCGAAAATCAGCCGGGAGCGAAATACACCATTGTTTGCCCGAACTACTTTCAAACACTGGGCATCAAGCTGGTTGGCGGGCGCGAGTTCACCGAACAGGATTCGCTCAATGCGCCCGGCGTGATCGTCATTAATGACGCGATGGCCAAACGCCACTGGCCGAACGAAGACCCTGTTGGCAAACGCATCAAACTCGGCTTCTTTGAGTCAGACGCGCCGTGGTTGACCATCGTCGGCATTGCGCAGGACGTAAAACAAGGTCGCCTGGATCGAAGCCCGCGCCCGGAATTCTTTCGCCCGTACAATCAGGCTGCCTGGCCTGTGATGACCATCGTTGTGCGCACGACTTCCAATCCGAGAGCCTTTCTTGCGCCAATCAAACAAGCTCTGGCACGATTTGAACCTGACCGCGCAGCGTCCGGTATTCGCACGCTGGAAGAAGTCGTTTCCGAATCGGTTGGTTCACGGCGGTTCCCTATGCTGTTGTTGACGGCGTTTTCGCTGGTGGCGCTGACGCTGGCTGCCGTTGGTATTTCGGGCGTAGTCAGCTTCGCCGTTTCGCAACGCACGCGCGAAATCGGCATTCGGATGGCGCTTGGCGCGCAAACCGGTTCGGTCGTTCGGCTGGTGCTGACTCGCAGCATGATCGCGGCCTTATTGGGCATTGTCGTTGGCGTGGCGGCTTCGGCGGCGCTGACGCGATTTTTGACCGGTTTGCTGTTTGAAGTGAAGCCGCTGGATCCTCTGACGTTGAGTGCCGCCGCGCTGATTCTGATGAGCGTGGCATTTGTGGCTTGTTACCTGCCCGCCCGGCGCGCTGCCAAAGTGGACCCGATGATCGCGCTTCGGTGCGATTGATTGAAACTGTCTAGTCATGGCTTGGAGCCGAAACTGGAAAGAGCCGCACCTTACGTGCGGCTCTTTCCAGTTTCGGCTCCAAGCCATGACTCGTTATTTGCGCCGGAGCAGCAGCACGACAATCAAAATCAGCATTGCCAGTCCCAATCCATCCGGCCAGAAAAACCAGCCGCCCCGGTTGGAATACCCAATTCCCACACACGCCGCCGTTGCCGACTGTGCAAGCAAAAACAACAACACAAAAACTTTTTCATCGTCGGATTCTTTGCAGGTGTTGCTGTCATGGTTCGCGTCTTTTACTTGGGCAATGGGATTACTGCTCAATTTCTTTTGTCGCCTGCTGTTTTTCCAGCACTCGTTTCAATCGTGCGGCTTCCGCGCATTTGCGGCAGTCGCATTTTTCTCGCAGCACGTCGGCGCGATGGCCGCAGCCGGAACAGTAAATCGGCGCGCCATCCGCGATGGCGGCGGTGACATCGTTCATTTCATAGCACCAGGAACAGCTTACAGAGGTGCGAGGGATTGTGGGAACCATACATTTCCTATCCTCATTCGAGTGGCGTTTTTGTTTCCGGCGTCCATACCGTTCGCCGGTGCGGCTAAACTTCGCACATACTTGGCTAATTGCCAAATTGAGGCTTCGGAAATCTTGCCCTGTGTTCGGACTTCGAGTGTTGATCGAGTATGGAACCAAAACCAATCGGGCATTTAGACAGGATGACCAGGATTTCTTCAGGATTAACAGAGTAGCGTTAGGATGTTGTTGGCAGCAGCAATTCTCGGTTTGTACAGGGGACTACCAGTCCGCTGTACAAACCGGGAATTGCTGCTTGGGCAGGTTTTTGGGCTAAGCCACATTGATTTTGCACTCAAACTTTTTACTCACATCGGAGCGCCGCCATCGGATCCACTTTCGTCGCGCGTAACGCCGGGACGAAGCAGGCTGCAAATGCCACGGCCAGTAGTAGCAGCGAAACTGCAACAAAGGTAAAGACATCGGCGACGACAAGCTCCGCCATCAAGGCTTTCAGCGCTTTCGCGATGCCGGCGGCACCAATCAATCCAATTCCCATTCCAAAGACTGCCAGCAGCATTCCCCGCCGGATGACCATTGTCAGCACATTGCCGCGACTTGCGCCCAGCGCCAGCCGGACGCCGATTTCATGAGTGCGTTGGCTGACCTGGTAAGACATCACGCCGTAAATGCCAACGGCGGCCAGCAGCAAGGCGATGGCGGCGAAGAGGCCGAAAAGGCTGGCTGAAAAACGGTGCATGATCGTTGCCCGCTCGCGCACCTGCTGCATCGTGCGGATGTCGAAAACCGGCTGGTCGCGGTCAATGGCCAGCACTTCATGGCGGATTGCCGGAGTCAGGGCTGTGGGTTCGGCGCTGGTGCGCGCCACCAGCACCATCGAATTCCACGGGTCTTGCGCGTGAGGCAGGTAATATTCCGGTCGCATCGGCGAGTTCAAATCGTGACGAACATCGGCAATGACGCCGACGATCTGCATCCACGGATTCTGCTCCGGCTCGCCGTCAAAGCGTATGCGTTTGCCGATGGCGTCTTCCGCCGGCCAGAAGCGTTTGGCCAGTGTTTCGTTGATGATGGCCACGCGCGGCGCATCGGCGTTGTCTTGTTGGTTGAAGGCGCGTCCTTTCAGCAAGGTGATGCCCAGTGTTTCAAAGTATTGCGGCGAACAGACACGGTAGCGTCCATTCCATTCCTGTCCCGGCGGCGGCGCTGGGCGGCCTTCGATCAGAAAACTGTTGGACGAATTGCTCATCCCCAGCGGCAGATAATTGACCACGGCGGCGGATTCCACGCCCGGCAGCGAAGACACCTTTCGCAACAACTCCTGATAGAAGTCGGTGCGTTGCGGCGCTTCAGGATACTTCGCGCGCGGTAACAGCAGGTTCATCGTCAACACGTTGTCGCCCTGAAAGCCCGGATTGGTTTTCAGCAGGTTCAGGAAGCCTTTCATCATCAATCCCGCGCCAATCAGCAGCATCAGCGACAGCGCGACTTCGGACACGACCAGCGCACCGAGCAGGCGATGGCGTTTTCCTCCGGCAGAGGTCTTTCCGCCTTCTTTCAAGGTTTCGTTCAAATCCGGTTTCGAGGCTTGCATCGCTGGCGTGATGCCGAACAGCAGGCCGGTCAGGACGGAGAGCGCCAGCGTGAACAGCAGCGCCTGACGGTTGACGGCGAGGTGGTTGATGCCCGGCACGAATTGGAAGACTTCGGCGGGCAGGGTGGCTTTCAGTGCCGACACCCCCCAGATGGCCAACAGCACGCCGAGCACGCCGCCGATCAGCGCCAGAATCACACTTTCGGTCAGCAACTGTTGAATGATGCGCCGGCGGTTGGCCCCCATCGCCATGCGGATGGCGACTTCCTTAAACCTTACGGAGGCGCGCGCCAGCAACAGGTTCGCGACATTGGCGCAGGCAATCAACAGCACGAAGCCGACC
The DNA here is from genome assembly GCA_964603695.1 of uncultured Heliomicrobium sp. Lineage (GTDB taxonomy): Bacteria > Acidobacteriota > Blastocatellia > RBC074 > RBC074 > RBC074. Next base: position 1,649 of record CAZRXE010000358.1, on the reverse strand, counting down.
GCCGCCATCAAGACAAAGGCCGCCGCTTTGTAAAGTCGCACGGTGTCGGCCAGCAGCGGATAGATCTTCACTCCGCGCCCGGTATTTTCGTTGGGGTATTGCTGTTCCAGGCGACGTGCGATGTCGGACAGATCGTTTTGCGCTTGCTCAACGGCGACGCCCGGTTTCAAACGCCCTAGGGCCAGATAGGCATGACTGCCTCTGCCGGCGGAAAACTGCGGCGTGAATTCAAAAGGCGCGATCAATTCTACGCCGCGCGGATAGTTGAATTCCGGCGGCATGACGCCGACGACTGTGTGCGCCACGCCGTTCAAGCCTATTGTTTGGCCGATGATGTTCGTATCACCGCCGAAGCGCCGCTGCCACAAACCATGCGTCAGGATGACGGATTTGGGTTTTCCCGCTTGATCCTCGTCCGGCAAAAAGCCTCTGCCCAACGCGGGTTTCATTCCCAGCGCGTCCGGCAAATTGGCTGTCACCAGATAGCCCTGCAAACGCTCCGGCTCGCCCGTGCCGGTCAGATTGACGCTCCACCAGCGATAAAGCGCCAGATGCTCGAAGGTCTGATTTTGCGCGCGCAAGTCCAGGTAATTGGCCACGGTCAATTCGTGACGGTCGTTGCCGTCGCTGCGCACCTCTTCGTAAACAGCCGCGATTCGCTCTACTTCATGGAAGGGAAGCGGGCGCAAGACCAGCGAGTTGACGACGCTGAAAATGGCAGTGTTTGCGCCGATGCCCAGCGCCAACGCAATGACGGCGATCAAGCTGACGCCGGGATTTTTCAACAACACGCGCAAACTGTAGCGCAGATCTTTGAACAGTGAATCCATCGTGAAGCCTCCTTTTTTGGGTTCGTGGGAAGGGGCGAGCAAATCGCCGTCGGAGGGATTTCGCCAGGCGGCGAAAGTGGAATGTTCGGCGCGGCTCAGTTCGCATTCCAACAACTGCCAATCGGAAACCAGCGCCAGCGCGCGCGCACTGGCCTGCTCTTCCGAAGCGCCGTCGGCCAGCGCGTCTTCGTAAGCCGCCTCCAAATGCTCTGCCAGTTCGGCGACGATTTCTATTTCGCGTTCCGCCCCGAGTCGCAGCGGCGGCAAATGCCGCCGGACGTGGTTTTGCCAATCCTGAGCCATAGTTTTTTAGCTTGGAGTGATGCGCGCCACGCGGTCGAGCGCGGCGAAAAAATCGTTCCAGGTGGTACGCTGTTCGGCCAGAACTTTTTGCCCAGCCGCTGTTAGCTTGTAATAGCGGCGGCGGCGCTGCCCCGCTTTTTCCACCCATTGCCCTTTGATCCAGCCGCGCTTTTCCATCCGGTAAAGCAGCGGATAAAGCGATGCGACGTGAAATTGCAACACGCCATCCGAACGTTCGCCGATCAATTTGGCGATCTCATATCCGTGGCGCGGGCGGTCCTCGACCAACGCCATAATCAGCATTTCCGTACTGCCTTTTTTGAGTTCCTTATCCAGTGTTCTTGCCATAGCTGGCGTCTCCTTATGTGGTGATGCCACATATACACTGAAACGAAAGCGACCGGCAATGGGTTCGGAAAGATTTTGGTTGGAGGGACTGACTCCGTATCGTGCGCCTAAATCTCTCCGGCTGCGCACCGGTGAGATTTAGGCGCATCAAAAATGGTTACAATGACG
>CAZRXE010000357.1:0-2508 GCA_964603695.1 uncultured Heliomicrobium sp. | reverse complement strand
GCGATGCGTTTGCCGTCGGGCGAAAACTGCGGCGCGCCGACATTTTTGATGGCCAGACTATCCTCGATGGTCATGCGCTTTTCGCCGACGGTGGCGCTGACCGAAGCTGTAATCGTCAGGGCGAAGACAAACAATGCTGCCAGAAAAGAGGTCGAAAACTTCTTCATAACCTTCCTCCGCGTTGTGGGTTGGACAAACTGTGAAACGAGTGAAAAGACGTGTTACTGCAATCGCGCCGCATCATAGCCGCCGTCCCTTAAAAAATCCACGAAACTGCCGTAAGCGTGCTTCGAGAAAGTGTCGTCCGAATGCCCCAACAGTAGACTTTTCCAGGGAACGCTTATACTTTCAATAAGCTACCAATCTCAAAAATTCGATTTCATTCGCTCGACACGCTGTTCTTCCAGGTCGCCTTCATAAATTGAAGGGCGGCAGCACAATGGTTTTGCGGCTGGGCAGGAGTCGTAACCAAATCGGATTTGGTGCGTAATTGTTCAGCGATGTTTGCAGAATATCACCTGATTCTCAAAGGAAAACTTATGGCACAGAAAGCAGAGATGTATGACATTTGCGTCGTCGGCTCCGGTTCGGCGGGCGGCGTGGTGGCGATGCAATTGGCGGAAAAAGGTGCTTCGGTCGTGTTGCTGGAAGCAGGGAAGTGGGTGGATCCGGCCAGGGATTTTTACTCACACACGATGCCTTACGAATTGCCCAAGCACGGCAAAGGCTGGGACCCGCGCAAGCATCTGACGGTGGATCGCACGAAAGAGCCATTCACCAAAGCGGGCGAACAGCGCTTCGATCATTTCCTGACCAAAGCCGTCGGCGGCAAATCGCTGCTGTGGGCTGGTTTGAGCTGGCGCAACAGCACCTACGACTTCGCGACGTGGCCGGTCAAGTACGAAGAGCTGTCGCCGTTTTACGACCGCATGGAACGGTTGATGGGTGTGACAGGCAATTACGATCATCATCCGAACGTGCCGGACGGCGTGTTCCTGAAACCGCTGGCCTGGAACTGCGCGACGCATCAAATCAAAAAAGGCTGCGACAAACTCGATTCGAAAAAGTTTCGGATGATTACCGCCCGCAAAGCCATTCTGACCGAACGTCATGAATCCAAGCGCGCCGTTTGTCATTACTGCGGCCACTGCATGCGCGGTTGCGACGTGGACGCCAAATACACTTCGGCCAACACGGCGGTGCCGCGCGCGCTGAAAACCGGCAAATGCAAATTGATTCTTTATGCCAACGCCGCTGAAGTGACGATGAGCAAGGACGGCAAAACCGCGACCGGCGTGCGCTATTTCGATGCGCGTACGCGCAAAAGCTACGAAGTCAAAGCCAAAAAGATCGTGCTGGCTTGCGGCCCGATTGAATCCGCAAGATTGCTGCTGATGTCTAAGTCCGCGCATTTCCCGAACGGTCTGGCGAACAGCAGCGGTCTGGTCGGAAAAAATCTGATTACGCACACTTCCGTCAGCGTGCAGGGTTATCTGAAATCGCTGGTTGGCAGCGCGCCTTACAACGACGACGGAACGGAAAGTGGCCACGGTTATATTGCGTCGTTTTACTGGGACAAGCCGCATCCGAATTTCCCGAAGGGTTATCACATTATTGTGGATTCCGGCTCGCGCGTCAGCAGTTCCAATCCAATGTTTAGCGCCAACATCGAAGGCTTCGGTGCAGATTTCAAACGCCGCGCTCGTGACCGCGCTCCGGCGTTGCTCAGTTTGTATTCGCAAAACGGCATGATTCCGTCGCCGGAACGATTCGTGGAACTCGATCCGACGGTCAAAGACATTTACGGTTTGCCCGTGCCGAAAATCCACCACCGCCTGACGCCCGAAGATATAGCCATTTCCAAAGACGCGACCGAGAAAATTTGCGAAATCATCGAAGCTTCCGGCGGTGTTGTGACCAACGTCAATCAATCCATAGGCTCCGACAGCGTGCATTGGGCGGGAACCTGCAAGATGGGCAACGACGCGAAAACCTCCGTGCTGACGCCGTATTTGCAAGCGCACGATGTCAGCAATCTATTTGTTGCCGACGGCAGCGGGTTTATAGATTTTTCCGAAAAGAATCCGACGTTGACCGTCATGGCGCTCAGCAGCCGCTGCGCGGATTTTGTGTACGAAGAACTTCGGCGCGGGTAGTGCAACTTGCTGAAGTTGCGCCGTTGGATTCAATCACTCTTTCAAGGAGACCGGACAACCTCGGCAGGTTGTCCTACCGTGACGTTATGAAAAAGTCTTTGATTGTTTTGGCTTGTGCGACGCTGGCGGCAATTGTGGTTGCTGCCGCGCAACGCAAAACCTCCACGCCGCCCGATGAACCAATCATTGCGGCTTACAAGAAAACCTATCCGGCTTCGGTGTCGGACGCCGTCGAACTTGTTACCGGTAAAAACGGCACGATGCTGCACGATATGAAACTCGTCACCGGAACGCCGATTGTGGGCCGCGCGGTGACTTCGCTGGTCAAACCCACAACGCCGGACAAGGCCGC
>CAZRXE010000356.1:0-2684 GCA_964603695.1 uncultured Heliomicrobium sp. | reverse complement strand
CACGCAAGGCAAGTTTGAGCGCGGCAGTCGCACAATCGCTCACACATTTTCATAACCAGCAGTGCGCGCCAATCGCAGCGGAATTGGCGAACCTTTATGAAACAGCGCGTGATTGGGCTAAGGCCGTGGAGTTTTATTTAGTAGCTGCCCAGCAAGCGGCGCACGTCGTAGCGCACAACGAAGCGGTAACACTGGCACGACGCGGGCTGCAACGCCTCCCAGCCTTGCCTGAGAATGCTGAGCGCTTGCAACAAGAGTTATTGCTAAATGTTGCCTTTGGTTTTTCGCTCAATTTCACTAAAGGATTGTCTGCGCCGGAAACCGGCAAGAGTTTGGCGCGAGCACGGGAAATCTGCCAACAACTCGGCGATCCTCCACAACTTTTTCCTGTGTTGTTTGGGCTGCACGGCTTTTATCTGGTCAGCGCCAAACATCAAGAGGCGTTGGAAATCGGTCAGCAACTACTGCGTCTGGCAGAATTGGAACAAGACCCAATCAAGTACTTAGGCGCACATGCCGCACTTGGCTGGAGTTTTGTCTATCTCGGCAATCCGGTCGCAAGTCGTGAGCATTTTGAAAAGATGATCGCCGTTTATCAGCCAGAGCAAACGCGGGAATATCTCGCCACCTATCGCTGGGACGTGTCCTTTCACGGACGGATTTGTCTGGCAATAACGCTATGGTTGCTCGGCTATCCTGACCAAGCTCTGCGCCGAATGCACGAAACAATGCGTCTCGTACAACAAATCACCGAACCACAAACCAGGGCATTTATCCCGATGGTTGCCAGTTGGATCAGCTTCTTGGCAGGTGATGGCGAAGCCGCACAAAGATATGCAGAAACCTCCGTGACCGAATGTGAACAGCACGGCTTAACGCAAGAGCGTGCCTGGGCAAACACATTTATTGGCGCTGCATTGGCCTTGCAAAGCAAGCTAGTGGAAGGAATCGCGGAAATTAAGGCAGGGATGACAGCACTTCAGGCTTTACACGCGGAAATCTCCTTCGCTTATTACTACGCTTTGTTAGCGGAGGTTATAGGCCAAGCGGGTGACGCTGAACATGGGCTGGTCGTGCTGGCAGAAGGCTTTGCCGCCATGCAACGCAATGACGAGCGGGAGTTCGAGGCCGAGTTGCACCGCGTCAAAGGCGATTTGCTGGCAGCGAAGAATTGTGACAGTGAGGTTGAAAATGCCTACCAGCAAGCGATTGCTGTGGCACGCCAGCAAAACGCGAAATCGCTGGAACTGCGCGCCGCTACCAGCCTTGCGCGTTTGTGGCAGCAGCAGGGCAAGACCACCGAAGCGCGGCAGCTGCTCGCGGAGATTTACGGCTGGTTCACCGAAGGCTTTGACACGGCGGATTTGAAAGACGCGAAGGCGTTGCTGGATGATCTGCAACAACAGACTGCTCACGCAGCGCAGTACGGTACAGGGAGCGGTAGCGACGTGGTTCCGGCTGAGGCGCGAGACTCGGAAGCATCGGGTCGCTACCGCTCCCCGTACCGCATCGAGGCGTCGCCATCGCCTTCCATCGCCGTCCTGCCTTTCGTCAACATCAGCAACGATCATGACAACGAATACTTCTGCGACGGTCTGGCCGAAGAGTTGCTCAACGCGCTCTCGAAGATCGAAGCCTTGCACGTCGCCGCGCGCACTTCGTCGTTTTCCTTCAAAGCCAAAGAAACCGACATCCGCGAAATCGGCCAGAAGCTGAACGTTGGCGCAGTGCTGGAAGGCAGCGTGCGCAAATCCGGCAACCGGCTTCGCATCACGGCACAATTGATCAACATCGCGGACGGCTATCACCTGTGGTCGGAACGTTACGACCGGCAGATGGAAGACATCTTCGACATTCAGGACGAGATTTCGCTCTCGATTGTGGACGCGCTGAAAGTGAAGCTGTTGGGTGCAGAGAAGGCGGCGGTGACGAAGCGTTACACCGAAAACACCGAAGCTTATGAGCTTTATTTGAAAGGCCGATTCCATTACGGCAAATGGACTGAAGAAGGACTGAAGAAATCCATTGAATTTTTCAATCAGGCAATCAGCCAGGAACCGAACTTCGCGCCAGCCTATGCCGGAGTGGTAAACGCATACGTCGTTCTCTGGTTTTACGGCTTTACCTCGCCCGATGAAAGCATCCCTACCATTACGTCGGCATCGGTTAAGGCTGTGGCGATTGATAGTGAGATAGCCGAAAGTCATTTTGCACTGACTCGGATGAAAGTCTTCTACGAATGGGATTGGAGCGGAGCAGAACGAGGATTCAAACGCACACTTGCGCTAAATCCCAATTATGCTGAGGCGCATGAGCAGTATGCGAGTTTTCTGGCGGTGATTGGCCGAGCCGATGAAGCGATAGCCAGGGGGCGTCGCGCGTTGGAATTTGACCCTCTTTCGCTGAATACAAATCTGAATGTCGGGTTTGCCTTTTGGGTGGCAGGGCGCAACGACCTATTGCGAGAACAAGGCGAAAAGCTGATTGAGTTTTCTCCCAACTTCTTTGGTGGCCACTGGCAAATTGGGATTGAATGTTGGGGAGCAGGAAAGTACGAGGAGGCAATCGCAGCGTTACAAACGTCGGTCGCCTGTGGAGCCAGCCCGATGGTTTCAGCTTATCTGGGATACCTGTACGGGCTGACAGGCAAGCGAGACGAAGCACAAAATATTCTCCATCAATTG
>CAZRXE010000355.1:0-17445 GCA_964603695.1 uncultured Heliomicrobium sp. | reverse complement strand
GCCGGCGAAATCGTAAACCATCACTTCGTTGTCATCGCCGCCCGAAACATAAAACCGTTTGCCGTCCGGCGCGAAGTTCAGTCCCAGCCATGATTTTTTTACTTTGATGGTTTGAATATTGGCGTTCGTAGCCAGATCAATGACATTGATCGTTTGATCGCCGTTGCCATTGGTCGTAACCAGCAAATAGCGTCCGTCCCGGCTCAATTCCATATTAAGCGGCAAATCGCTGATAGGGATTTGCCGCCCTTCCGGCGTCAAAGTCCATCCATTTGACAGAAGCGTTCCGGCGGTAGTTTTCCCTGGCAACTGCGGTTTGCGTTTGGTCTGGCCCAAGGCCATCAACGTGGTCGGCGAAATCAAACCAAAGGCAAGCAAGAAAGCCACACTTCGACGCACGAATTTTCCAGGCATAAAGCACCTCACGAGGTTGGAATTTGATCGGAAATTTGTTTTGCGGAATCGCGCCTAAAGATAGCTTACGAACTCAAGCCAAGTCCACAAAGCAAGCGCGATATCTCCGTTGCGGAAAGGTTAGACTTACAGAAATTCCGTGGATTCAGCCTTGACAAGATGATGCCACGGTATTGCCCCGTGGTATCCGTTCAAACCCTTCCGCAACGGAGGTGCTATATAAGCGAAGTTTAGTCCGCACATCCAATGTGCACGAAGGTTGCGACCCACATCTGTTATAAACAGGAAACACAAAAATTCTTCTCAAAACTCGAAAAAAACGCAAAACTCGTTGGAAAACAGCGTTCGGCATTGCCGCGCAAACTGGCGAGTCGAACGCAATTACCATCTGTTGAAGAACACGCTGGTCAGGATGATCTGATCTTTCTCCGCAAAGACGACCAAATTCGCGGCTGACATATTTGCTGACGCTGGCGGTGCGAGTGTAGAGCTTGATTGAGATTTAATCGCTGCCGGCTTGCAAAGCGAAAGCAAAGGAATCACTGGCTTCATGGATATAAACGTTTCTCTTTAATGTCCATAGCTGCGTAAAGTTCTCACGTGCGCAGCGATTTGGTTGTGCCTTCAATCACGCTGGCGGGTTCCAACGTTGCGATTCGATCCGTGTCCAAATCCGCAATGGTGAGCGATTGCGCCGAGGACAAAACCACTGCCGGTTTGACGGGCGGCAAGTTGCGTTGGCGGTCATCTTCGGTTTTGTCGAAGAAGAGTTTGGAAAATCCTGCCGTCAGCCGCTTCCAAAACAGAATCATCGGAATGGCAATAAGCGTGACTAGAATTGCCCCAGCGCCTTCCGTCGGCAGCGCCAAGAACATTGCCGCCAATGCGGCGGCAAACATCAATGTCGCGCCCAGACTCAACCCTTTTTGACGCGGCGAAAATTGGAAGAAGAGTTGAAGCAACGCCAGAAACGCGCCTTCGATCAACGAGAAAAAGGCGATGATTTCAGTCCGCCCGCGACTGAATGAAGCCGTCAGCACAATCGCCTTGATCGTTCCCGCCAGCATCAGCGCCGCGCCCAGCGTGATGTCGCGTTGTTGGCTTCCGCCCGGCAGAGTTCCGGTGTTCAAAAACTCTCGCAGCGAATTGAGCGCAAAACCACAATGCGTGCAGTAGCGCGTTTGCTCGGTCGGCGGTTGCTGACCGCAATGTGGACAATACATTTTGCCGCCCTCCTTGAAAACAATGAGTTGGAATCGGTGCTGCGAGCGAGAACGATGTGGCGTCGGGCAAAGTTCTTACGGTCAAAATCCTGATTGTCGGTCGAGCAGCCAGATGTCCGCTTCGTTTTCTTCCACGCTGATGTAGAGGCTGCGATTGTCACGCGTGACGGCGACGCTGTTGATGCGGTGCGGGAGCAGCGAAAGAACTTCTCGCTCCTGCCCCGTTGCGGGATCGGTAATGAGCAGTCTTCCGGCGTCCACATAAAGAATGCGGCGATTGTCGTTGAGCCAGACGGGAAACAGTCCGCGCCCGGCGGTCAGCGGTGTGAACCGGCGAGTTTCAAACGAATATGCGCCCAGCCGCGAACGTAATCCGCGCGGTTGCCAGGGGCCTGCCAGCAGCTTTCCGTCAGGCGACCAAGCGGCGGCCAAAAAAGTTTCTTCTGCGCCGGGCGAGATCACGGGTTGTGGCGATTGTTCCCACCACGGACGGGCGATGTCCAGAACGAATGGCAAGCCGCGCCGCGTCGTATACGCCAGCCGCGTTCCGTCCGGCGACCAAAACGGAACGAAGGCGTTTTCCTGACCGGTGAACGTAATCTGGCGACGATTGCCGCCGTCCGCATCAATCATCCAGATTTCCCACGCGCCGCTCTGGTTGGAGTGAAACGCGATTTGTTTGCCGTCGGGCGACCAGTTCGGTTCGCGGTCTTTGGCCGGATCGTTGGTCAGTTTGCGGCGCGCGCCCGTGCCGTCGCTGCGCAAAATGAACAGGTCTTCCACCGGTTCATCGCTCGAACCACAGACCAGCCATTGATCGTCCGGCGAAAGATGAGGTTCGGTGATCCATTCGTCTTCGCGCGTGATGCGCACGGGCGAACCGCTGACTGCGCCCGTCGCCGGATCGAAATTCAGACGTTGAATGTTTTTTCGGGTGCGCGATTTGGCAGCGTAAATCAGGCGGCGTCCGTCGCGCGAAAAGCCGGGCGCTTGCAAACTGAAAGCGGCGGGCGCGGGAACGGCTTCGATCTCGCCGGACGCTTTGCCCGAAGTTTCGTCAATGGCCACGCGCCACAATTGCATGTGTCCGGCGCGGTCGCTGGAAAAATACAGATAGCGTCCGTCCGGCGACCAGATTGGATTCCAATCCGTCGCGCCGTCGCTGGTGACGGCCACTGGCGCGCCGCCTTCGACCATTGTCCACAAATCGCGATTCGTGTTCGGACTCGATCCCCAATAAGCCAGCCGTTTGCCGCGCGGCGACCATTGCGGCTGCGCAATGTCTTCGGTGGAAATGATCCGGCGATTGCCCGTCGCCAAATCAATCGCCCACAGTTTGTGCTGTGCCAGTCCGCGGTCGCCGGGGGTAACGATGCTTTCCACAGTGCAAAGCAATTCGCGTCCGTCGGGCGACCACGCCGGATGAAATCCGAAATCCGTCAACTGCCGGACGTTCGCGCCATTGGCATCCATCAAAAAAACGCCGCCGCCCGCGCGTTCGGAGCGAAAGGCAATCGTTTTGCCGTCAGGCGAAAAGGCCGGATGCGTGTCGTGAGCCGGACTGTCCGCAGTCAAATTGCTCGCGGACGATTCGCCGATCACTTGCGCGTAAATGTCTCGATTGCCCGTCGCCGCGCTGACGTAAAGAAACGACATTCCATCCGGCGCAAGGTTCGGAAAAAGTTCTTCGCCCGGCTGCCGAGTCAATTGAACAGCACGCGCCTTCGCCCACTCAACGGCCACGCCGGACGCCTTGCTTCCCGCGATGAACTTATAGCCGAGCCAGACAGCGACAACCAATGCCGGCAAGCCCGCCGCCGCCATCCAAGGCCGATTGCGACGAAGCTTCGCACCGCTTTCCGGCGGCGGTTGAGCAACGGTCAGCGCGCCTGTTTCCAGCGTTCGCGAAATCCGCCGCAAATCCACCTGCATTTCGGCGGCGCTCTGATAGCGCACCGCGCGATCTTTTTTCAGCGCCCGTTCGATAATGAGTGCAAGCGCGGCAGGCGCGGCGCGGCGAAATTTTGTGACCGGTTCCGGCGAATGCGACAAAATCGCATCGCAGACCTCCACCGCGCTCCTGCCATGAAAAGGCCGCATGCCGGTCGTCACTTCATACAACACCACTCCAAAACTGAATATGTCCGTCCTTGCATCCAAATCTTCGCGCCGCACCTGCTCCGGCGAAAGATAAGCAATCGTTCCCATCAATACACCCGGCTCTGTCAGTTGGGGCAGCGTGAGGGAAATGGGAAAGGGGAGATGGGGAGACTTGGGAAAAGGGACATGAGGAGAATGCATCGGCAACGTTCGGTTCAGGTCTTCTTCTCCGCCCCCTTTTGTTTCCGCATCTTCAAACTCCTTTGTCGCTTTTGGGTTGTGCTTGTCCGTCTCAACTCGTCTTGTCGCCGTCTCGTCTCGTCCCCTTGTCTCTCTTTCTTCCCTTCTCCCTGTCCCCTCTTTTCCCCCTTCCCTCTTTTCCTCTTCTCCAAATCGTTCCGCCGGTTTTGCCAAACCGAAATCCAGGACTTTGACCAATCCGTCCGGTCGTACCATGACGTTTTCCGGTTTGATGTCGCGGTGGACGATGCCTGCAGCGTGTGCAGCGCTGAGCGCATCGGCGATTTGCATGAAGATGCGCAAGGCTTCTTTCAATTCGATTCCGCCGCGCGTAATTTTTTCGCGCAGCGTTTCGCCGGCGATGAATTCGGTGGCAATGAAATGCACTTCGCCGTCCCGGCCGATTTCGTGGATGGTGATGATGTTCGGATGATTAAGCGCCGAGGCGGCGCGGGCTTCGCGAGCGAAACGTTGCACCTGCAAGGAGTCCGCAGTGAATTGCGCGGGCAGGATTTTCAAAGCGACGGCGCGATCCAGGCGCGGGTCTTTGGCCAGATAAACTTCGCCCATGCCGCCCGCGCCGATCATCGAAACAATTTCGTAATGGCCGATGGTGCGTCCGATGAATGTCGGAGTTGAGACTTTAGCCGCAGGCGAGTTTTCGATGAAATCGTCGGCTTCATCCAACGATTCCAACAAGGCCATCACTTGTTGCCGGAGTTCGTCGTCACCGGCGCAGGCTTGTTCCAAAAACGGCGTGCGCGCTTCCGGCGCAAGTTCCGAAGCTTCGTGGAAAAGTGATTCGATCTGTTGCCAGCGTTCAGAGTTCACTTTTTGATTTCCAGGTAAAGCCAGGCTTTGGCCAATTTCCAATCGCGCAAGACGGTTTGCGGCGAAACCTGCAAGATTTCGGCAGTTTCGTCCACACTCAGCCCGCCGAAGTAGCGCAATTCAATGACGCGGCATTTGCGTGCATCAATCGCAGCCAGCGATTGCAGTGCATCGTCCAGCGCCACCAAATCCGCCGCGCGTTCATCGGACAAATCCAGCGTGTTTTCGAGCGAAAGTCTGATTGCGTCGCCGCCGCGTTTTTCGCGATGTTTCGATTTGGCGTGATCCACCAGAATCCGCCGCATCATTTGCGCCGCCACGCCGAAAAACTGCGCGCGACTTTGCCAGTCCACCTGAGTTTGATTCACCAGCCGCAGCCAGGCTTCGTGAACCAGCGCCGTCGGCTGCAAGGTATGACCGGGAGTTTCCTGCCGCAAGTAACGATCCGCCATCCGCCGCAATTCCTGATAAACGGCGCGGATGACTTCTTCCATCGCCGTCGGGTCGCCGGCTTGTCCGGCGATCAATTTTTCCGTGATTTGATTGATTCCGGCGATGTTCATTGATTCAACCATTCGTTGATGCGGGTTCGCGCGGCAAAGCGGCAATCTCTTCTTCGCTCAGCCCCGTCACTCCGGCAATCAGGTTCGGCGGCAAATTTTCCCGCAACAGTCGGCGCGCGATTTCCACGGCTTTTTCCTTACGACCTTCTTCAAGACCTTCTTTACGACCTTTTTCAAGACCTTCTTCAAGACCTTCTTCACGACCTTTTTCAAGGCTTTCCATCGCCGCCGTATCAATCACGTTTTTCAAATCGCGGTAATACTTCAGGCTCTGTTCGTATTGCATCATTTCATCGCGATTAAATTTGCCGATTTCCGCCGCCTCGAACAGTTTGGCGAAAACTCGTTCTTGCAACTTTGCCGGACGATCCGTCAGCGCCGGCAAATGTTTCAGAACGTAGAGCCATTTATCGAAAGCCGTCTCCAGTTCGGCTTCGGTTTTGTCGAATTTCGGCATTTCCAGATAAATGAACGTCAGCTTGTCGTAAAAAACGCGGTTTTCCTGATCCTTCAATTCCACGCGATGACAAACTTCATTGTCGTTTGAATCTTCAGCGAAAACGAAATCGAGTATGCCGACCAGGTAAACTGCAGTCAGTTTGAAATTCCAATCACCGCGTTGTGCCTGCTCCTGAATGGGAAAGGTCGCGTAAAAAACGCTGCGGTCTTTGAAATAATTCTGTTTGGCTTTCTGCATTTCGACGATGAAGCGTTCGCCGCTGCGGCTGATGCAGTAAAGATCGAAGATGGCTTTGCGATCAAGGTCGCCGGCACCGAGCTGTTCGTTTCGAGTAAAGGTCAGTTCCTGGATTTGGTGGTGCGGCGGCAAAAGTTGATTCAGGAAATCAATCAACAAATCCTTGTTCGGCTCGCTGCCGAACAGTTTCTTGAACCCAAAATCGGTAAACGGATTGAGATATTTTTCCCGCAGCATCATGACCCGATAGCCTCCTGCCGTTCGTTTTTCCCGCCAATCGCCGCACGCGAAAAAACTTTTTTTTTCGCGGCATTGTAGTTTTCGCCGTGCGCTGTCGCGTTAGGTGGTGGGAGAAGATCAAAACCACCTTGCTTGTGATGACGTGGATTGTAAGCGTCGCGCACAACCGGGGCAATTCAAGGGGAGGTAACGCCATGTTGTCCGCCAACGTTCGCCATTCGATGGAAATCACGCTGGATCATTTGAAAGACATTGCGCTGTTTCGCGGCCTGACCGATGCGCAGCTTCAACAGTTGAATGAGCATCTGCGCGCCAAACGCTTTGCCGCCGGAACGCCGCTGATGACCGCCGAACAGCCGGGCGAAGCGGTCTATTTCATCCTCAGCGGCACGCTCAAAGTCCACGTCGAACAGGAAAACGGCGCGGATGTCATCATCTCGATTCTAGGCCCTGGCGAAAGCGTCGGCGAAATGTGCGCGCTGGACCGGCAAAGCCGCTCGGCCAGCGTCGTCACATTGGAGGACGCCGATCTGATCTGGCTGGATTGCGCCGCGTTTCGCCGGTTTCTGTTCGCGATGCCGATGCTCAGCAACAATCTGGCCTGCTTATTGTCAGCGCGTTTGCGGCAGGCCAACGAACAAATTCAATCGCTGGCCACGCGCGACATCGAAAGCCGCGTCGCCCGCCAATTGCTGGGCTTTTCCGAAAAGTACGGCCAACCGGTGACGGGCGGCGAAATCCTCATTCCCGTTCGATTGACGCAAAGCGATCTGGCCAATCTGGTCGGCGCTACGCGCGAAAGCATCAACAAGATCATCGTCTCTTACAAAGAACGCGGCTTGGTTTCCGCCGGACGCAATCATCACTGGACGATTCACAATCGCCAGTTCCTGGCCAATCGCTGCAACTGAAGCTGGGACTCACCAACAAATTGCGCTTCTCAAAAAAGGCCGGATCGTTCCCGGCCTTTTGCATTTCAGCCACACTCCACCTCGCAACAGCCAAAAATAAAATTGCACGAGATGATGGTTTTTCGCTGCGCTTTCCGCCTTAGCAGACGAGCCAATGAGTCGCTCATCAAATTGAAACGGCGTGGAAACAACCCGCCTTTATAAAAAATATAGAGCAGGAGAAGGAGAACCAATGAACGCTTTATTGAACAGACAAAACATTCGCACGCTGGCGCGGTTGATGCGCCGCCCTATGGCGCTGGCTTTGCCGGCGTTGATTATCGTCGCCGCGCTGTTGACGGCTAAAACGCCGAATTCCGGCAGCCAGGCGGCGGCCAGCTACCAGTTCCCGGGCCGCGCCGAAGATCTGGCTCCCGGCCATTACTGGTACTTTGCCGATGTCCACGCAGGCGGCAGCAAGGCGCTTGATCTAGTCGGCGTGCGTTTTGACAAAGACTCGGACAAGTGGACTCGCTACCGCGGTGCCACGCCCAGTGCGGGAACTGAGGAAAACGACGACGCGATTATTTACAACACCCCCGTTCACGCCATCGCCGACGGCGAAGTCATAGCCTGCTGGCGCAACGCGCCGGAAAATCCCCGTCCGGGCGAAAGCCATGCGGGACGGCTTTCCACGCCCAAGACCATCAGTCGCAGCGCCAATTTCCTGGTGGTCAAAAGCGCCAACGAAAACAAGACCGTGCTTTACGCGCACCTGAAAACAGGCTCGGTTCCGCCCGGACTGTGCCCGTTCAACGCCCAGTTCATGGAAAACGCCGACGACAAAGACGGCGGCGATTACCCCGTGGAATCCATTGTCCCGGTGGGACAACGCGCGCAGATCAAACAAGGCCAGGTGATTGGCCGCGTCGGCAACGCCGGAGCTTCCAGCGGGCCGCACCTGCACATTGATATGTCGGACGTAACCGGCGAAAACGAGGAAGGGCCGTCCCTGCCGATCAAATTCCACGGCGCTTGGACCAAAAGCATTTTGACGACGCAAGACGTGACGACGGATTGGGAACGTCTTTCGGCTGAAGAGTTGGTGACGCCGAAAACGGCCATCCTGCCCGATTACTCGAAAGGCTTCCCGGAAATTGCCAGACACGGCGTGCCGGCGGCGGATTATCAATTCGTCTTCGATCACATCACCAAATCCGGTTACCGCCCGGTGTGGGTGGACGGCTTCGAGGTCAACGGCAAGAACTTGTTCAACGTCATCTTCCGCCCAGCGGACGGCACGCTTTGGGTGGCGCGGCACAATCTGACCGCCGACCAGTATCAGGACGAATTCGAGTTGCGCGCCGGTCAGGGCTATCGTCCGCTGCAAGTCGAAAGCTACACGGACGGCGACGCCATCCGCTATGCCGTGATTTTCGTCAAACAAAACGGCCCGGCCTGGACGGCCTATCACGGACGCAACGATGCGCAGCACCAGACGCTGTTCAACAATCTTAACGCCGCCGGCTATCGCATTATCAACTCTTCAGTGGTCGTCATTAACGGCCAACGCAGCTACACGGCTTTCTATGAACAAAAGCCCGTCGGCAGCTACGAAGCGCGCTCCGCGCTGACAGCCGCCGAATACCAGGCCAAATTCACCGAGAATCAATTGGCGGGACGGCAACTGGTTTACCTCAACGCTTACGACCACGCAGGCAGCGTGCGCTTCACGGCCATCTGGCACAGCGCGGTGGCTGGCGCTTACGTCGCGCGGCACAATCTGACCAAAGCCGAATACCAGGATGAATGGGAACTGAGACTGGGACAGGGTTATTTGACGCGGTTCGTGACTGGTTATGACGCGGGTGTAGTTGGCAACTATGCCGCGTTGTGGCGTAAGTAATCGCCGTAAGCAACATCAGCAGCAGCAACAAGAAACAACAAAAGGAACAACAAGAGGCCGGGCTATAGCCTGGCCTCTTGTTGTTCGCCCTCCGTGTACCGGACTTTTTCACTGTGATTGACTTCACAACACCCGGGTGAATCGCTTCGCTGCCAGTTTGAACTTGCCGCCTTACCTTCCAGCCGTCACGAAAACCGAAACAAACATCGAAAAGGAGACTCGCCGTCATGCTGAAAAATAATCGTAAAACCTTGTTTCCCGTCACACTGCTTGGTTTGACCTTGATCGCCGGATTGACGCCGACCACGCTTCGCCATCGCGCCACCAGCGCCGCCGCCAAACCTGCGGCTGTCATCGTCAATTTGCAGGAAAGCCAAAAGGCGCGACTTCACCAAACGTCCACCGGCGTGTTGAACGGCATCAACCTGACGCAGGAAAACAGCGCGATTTTCCTGGTCGAAGATGGCGACGCATTGGCTTCGTTCAAACGTTGGGTGATGAACAACACTGCCCTGCTTAAACTCGATCCGATTGATGACCCCCGCGTGTTGGACGAATTGCAATTGAGCGCCCGTCCGCCTGCGCGGTTTGAAAATCTGACAGTCTACCGCTTCGAGCAAACCTATCGCGGGCACAAAGTCATCGGCACGGAAGCCGAAATCCATCTGACCGTCACCGACGACGGACGCGCCATCGCGATGACCGGGACGGTGCTTGATCCGCGCGTCACTTACAGCGGTCTTTCAAAACGAATGAGCGAAGACAAAGCCGGAAGCGCGCTGCTGGCTGGATTCCGCGCTCGAAAATTTGCGGCCAATGCCCGCGTTGAAGGAATCGAACTGGTGGCCGTCCCTGCGCGGCGAAGCCTGGCTTATCTCGGCGAAATCGCTGTCAATGACCAGACGGAAGCTACGGTTGTGGTTAGCGCCGTTGACGGCGCGGTCTTCGGTGTGCAGGACAGCAAACATAAATCGCCTTTCGATCATTACCCGGTGCAGGCCGTGGCTCACGAAATGGACGACAATCCGGCCACAACGAACAAAGTGCTTTTTAGCGGTCTGCCGGGTTCGATTTATCAAGGCTGTCTGCCGCCATTCAACGGAGGCTGCCGATTGCGCATGGGCGATGACCGCGCCGCCGTTTACGATTTCCGGCGTAACCACAACGCCACGCCGACCGTTTGGACGACCACGCAGTTTCAGCCTTTCGTCAATCCGCCTACGCCCTGGGGTTTCTTCCTGGCCAATAACGAAGCTGCCGGCAATGCGGGCGATCAGTTCCGAACCCAAAACATCTTTCAAAAAGTAAGCGCGGCATTGGCAACGGTTGATCCGCTGAAGTCCACACAAGGCTGGGATCACGACCCGAATGCTCCGTTCGGCGTTTTCACCAAAGCGCCGCTGTCCGTTTTCACCAACGTCCAAAGTTCATTTTGCGATAACAATCCGGGCTGCACGGACGGCTATAAATTCACCAGCGTCTGGAACGATGTCGAGCATCCGTATGTGTCGAACAACTACAAAACGGCGATGATTGCGCTGACCACGGCGGACGATGCCTTGATCTTCCACGAACTCGGCCATTACTACGATTGGCACACCAACTTCGGCTTTCTAGGCAGAGGGCTGGTGACGAACAACTGCACGCAGGATACGCCGGACGAATCCGAAGCCCTGGCGGAAACGGTCGGCGATATGACCGCGCTCTACCTTCACAAAAAACTCTACCCCGGCATGAACTACACGCTGGCAAATGCTTCGCATCCTTGCGCGATGCAGGACATGGGCGTTCCCGGCGTTATTCATCACAACACCTGCATCAACAATGCTTCACAAATTCGCAACTTCCAAAACGAACGCCCCGACGCCAACGCATCGCAACCTTGCAACAAGAGTACCGGCTACTACCAAGGCGCGATTATGCAGGCGTTCTGGGAATATCTTTCGGGGCGGTCGTGCGATGAAAACGCGCCGTATTCCTGCCAGATTTCGTTTTACAGCGCGGATCGAGGAATGCGCGCCATGTTGTATGCCGAAGCGCAGTCGAACCTGCAAAGCTACGAGCAGTTCTTCGAGAACATGGGAACCTATCTGCTAGCAACTTACGGTGCAGGACACTACAACCATTTCCGCGAAATCATGCAGCATCACGGAATTCTGCCCTGATGAAGCGACAACACAGTTCCCTAATGCACTCGCGGATGTCATAAAAAAGGAGACAAGCATCAAGCCGAAAAAGCTTGATGCTTGTCTCCTTTTTGCTATGGCCGCTGTTTTCAGGGAGTCATTGAACCTGTGTGGAAGCTTCGGGCGGATGAACATCCAACCACCGATTCAAATCTTCCGGCGACGCGAACTTCAACAATACCTCCGCCAACTCTTCAAGCAGTTGATTGGGTAGCGCGCGAATTCTGTCTTCAGTCGCCTGGTCTACTTGGCCGAAAAGTCTGCGAAGCTGCTTCAGTGTCAGAGAAAGCATGCCGGTACGTAATCCTTCTTCGCGTTCTTCTTCCATGCAAATAGTCTAGCGCATCTTCTCTCCGTAGTCCGCGTTCAGCATCTCAGTCTGCCAACCGCTACCAGCCCATCGCGTAGCGTCCACGCCGCGCATCCGCGCCCGCCTGAATCAATTTCGTTTTCGGATCGAACAACACAATCGTCGGCGCGGAGGTCGGCGCGAAATCGGCGTTGACTTCGACCTTGTGGCCACGCCGTTTCATCTCTTCGATCAAGGTTTCGCCAAAACGTTTTTCGACAATCAGACTGCCGGGATTGAATTTGTGATCGGCAAAGGAACTAACGAAATGCTGCGTTTCAAAACGCGCGGCTTCGACGGATTCCTGCGGATTCATGCCGAATTCGATGACGTTCAACAGCACTTGCACCAGCGCCTGATCCTGATTGTCGCCGCCGGGCGTGGAAAGCGCGGCGAAAGGCTGGCCGTCTTTCATCACCAGCGTCGGCGTCAGAGTGATGCGCGGACGTTTGCCGGGTTTGAGTTCGTTGGCGTGACCGCGAATGAGCAAGGCGCTTTGCAAGCGCGACGAAATCGGAATGCCGGTGTCGCCCGCCACAAAACTCGGCAGCCAAGCGCCGCTCGGCGTGGCGGAAAAGACATTGCCCGCCGCGTCAATCACGTTGACGCAAGTTGTATCGTGTGCGCGTTCGCTAACCGGAATCTCGACCGGTTCTGGGTTCAGGCTGATGAGTTGCGCCAGCGATTTTTTGTTGACTGGATCGCCGGGTTGCTGCGTTTGCGAAGCCGACTTCGGATCAATCAGGCTGCGGCGCAGTTCGGCATATTCTTTCGAGAGCAGTTCCGCGCCCGGCACTTTCACAAAACGAGGATCGGCGTAATAACGGTCGCGGTCGGCAAAGCCCAGCTTGATGGCCTCGGTCAGCGTGTGAACGTAATCCGGCGAATTGTGCTTCATCGCCTTCAAGTCGTAACTTTCCAGGATGTTCAGAATCTGCAACATCACTGGGCCTTGCGACCAGAAACCGACTTTGTACACGTCGTAGCCGTGAAAACTGACTTTCGTCGGCTGGTCAATGTCGGCGCGAAACGCGGCCAGATCACTTGCGCGCATCAAACCGCCCGCTTTCTCAATCGCGTCGCAATAACGTTTGCCGAGCGGCCCGCGGTAAAAGTAATCGCGCACGGCTTCAAGCGCGGCCACGCGACCACGGCGGGCGTTTTTCTTTTCCACGTCCACCAGTTCGCGCAAGGTTTTGGCCAGATTCTTTTGAACAAAAATGTCGCCGACCTTCGGAACCTGTCCGCCGGGCAAAAAGATGTCGGTGGTGTCTTTCCATTGTTCGTAAGCCGGGCGCGTGTTTTTGATGTACTGCACGCGGAGTTCGTCAATCGGGAAACCGTCAGCCAATTCAATCGCCGGTTGCATCACATCGGCCAGCTTCATCGTGCCGTAGTTTTGCAAAGCGACGACCATCGCATCCAGCACGCCCGGCACTGTGGCCGCCGTTGGCCCCGTGGAAGGAATCAGCGCAGGTTGGCTGGGGTCTTTGCGCTGTTTTTCAAAGAATTCAATCGTCGCCAGCGCCGGTGCCTGGCCTTGCCCGTTGATCGTCACAACTTGCGGCTTATTCGCCATCTTGATGATGACCGGGACTTCGCCGCCAAAGGCGAAGTGGGAGAACTCAATCACCGAACCGGCCAACGTCGCCGCCACGCCCGCGTCCACGGCATTGCCGCCGCGATGTAGCATTCGCAAGCCTGCTTCGGCCACCAGGGGCTGACCTCCGGCGACAACACCGCGCGTGCCACGAACCGGCGGACGATAAGTTGGAGTTTGCGCGGAAGTGGAAACCATAACTGACAACGCCACGGCAAAAATGACCAGTCTGGCCAGAGTTCGTGAATTCATCGTGTTTCTCCTGGATTGAAAGTTGGAAAGACGCGGGCAGTTCTATCAAATCGGCGCTAGCGCGACAAGGCGGTCTCTACGCTGGGCTACCGCAACGGCGCAGCGTTGTGCTAAATTTTCGGCGTCAGTTCAATCCCTGAAATTCAAGTCATCGAGGAGGAAGAAAGAAAAACCATGCCAATTTACGAATATGTTTGTCAGAAATGTGGTCACCACCTGGAAGTAATGCAAAAAATGAGCGACAAACCGCTCAGTAAGTGTCCGAACTGCAAAGGCAAATTGGAAAAAATCTTTTCGCAGAGCGCCTTCCAATTCAAAGGCTCCGGTTGGTACGTCAGCGATTACGCCCGTAGCGGCAAAACCGGAACGGCTGAAAAGACAGAGAAAACAGACAAGTCCGACAAGCCGGACAAGAGCGAAAAGAAAGACACGGCTGCCGCAGCTTGCGCCACCACCGGCGGAGCTTGCGCAACCGGCCTGTGCGACAATTGATTTCAAGAGAGGAAGTGACTATGAAAACCACAAAGACACCGTCCCAAAGAATTTTCGACCAAAGTTCGGTTTCACCCTTTTTGCTTTGCGTATTCGCGTCTTTGTGGTTGCTGGCGTTGACGGCGGCGGCTATCGCGCAATCAGGTCGCACAACGGTTTCTGGCCGCCGCACTATCACGCTTCACGTTCTGGCGCAGCGTGTAGAAGACCCTAACAAACCGAAGTCTTTACTGGCCGGCAGCGGCACGCAAAACGAAGAACAGGACAAAGTCATTCCCAAAAGTGTGCTGGAATTGTTCGATGGCGGTGTGCATCAAAAGATCGAAGCCTTCGCACCCGACCCGACGCCGGCCCGCATCGTCGTGCTGATGGACAACTCGCTGACCTTGCAGGCCGATGTCAGTAAACTAGCCTCCGTTCCAGCCGCCTTCGCCCCGGAAATTTATGAGGGCGACAAAGTGATGGTCATCGGTTATGACCTCAAGCCCGAAATCATTACCGACTTCACCGACGAGCCGAAACAACTGCAAAACACCAAAGAGTTGCTGCGCAAAACCGATCAGCCGCATCTTTTCGACGCCATGAATGTGGTGATGGAAGATGTGATGCGCCCCGAAGTCGGTTTTTCCAAACGGGTCATCGTCATCGTCGGCGACGGACTCGACCGCGACAGCAAAATCAAATTCGACGAACTGCTGACCAAGCTGCAAAACGAAAACGTCACGGTTTACGCTCTTCAAGTCCGCGACCGCACGCGCGGCGCGCTTCGCAAAGACGCTCCCAAAGCCGGCGAAGCCTTAAAAAGACTGACCGACGGCACGGGCGGTAGAATCTTCAAAATCGAAGACGACGTGAAACAATCCGTCAAAACCATCTGCGACGAACTGCGCAACGACCGTTATCAACTCACCTACTATCCTGAAGGCATCAACCCGATCAACAAACGGGAGCTTTTGCTTTCGACTTCCGATCAAACCTTGCGCCTGCGGCTTAAGGGCTGGCATCCGCCGGTGAAGCAATAGTTCGTTCATAGCTATTACAGCCATGAAACTTTCGGCAAAAAGATTGGCCTGGATCTCCGTACTCTTTTTTGTAGCCTCCCTGGCCACCTGTCATTTCGGCGTTCAACACGAAATCAACAAAATCCGCCTGAAATTCGCGCTCAGATGAGTGACTTTGACTGGATCGGAAGCAGATGGATTTTCAGAGGAATGGGGATATTGGCCGTTGCAATCATCTTTGCCGCAACGGCACTGGTTTTGTGGCTGATTCAGCGAAGCCGCATAAAGAAGTCCGGTCAATAGAGTCAACTTGCCGCAATCTCCACTTTGTAATCCTCAATCACCGGATTCGACAGCACATCGTGAGCGAACTTTTCAATCTCGGCGCGCGCCTGCGCTTCGTCGAGCGTGGCGTCGAGTTTGATCTCGAAATATTTGCCTTGCCGGACATCGGCGATGCCTTCGTAGCCGATGGTTTCGGCGGCGTGGTACACAGCTTTGCCTTGCGGGTCGAGAACTCCGTTTTTCAGCGTGACGTAAACTTTGGCGAGCATGATTTCCTTAAATAGAAGCTCAGTTTTCCCTGAGCGAATTGATCTTTTGAATCTCACCTTCAGGCACTTCTGCCCGATGGTATTCAAGATAATGTACGGCAAGGGAATTGGTGATCAGGCCATTGGACAGCACCCAATCGCAGCTATTGCTTTGTGCCCCGCAACTACAATGATGCACACCTCTGTAACAATCGCCACGGACGGCGTGACTCAACATCATTTGCAGTTTGCGGGATAACTCATCCTGCAAAGGCTCTTCGGATGCACGTGCCTTTGGCTCAATAAAAAGCAGATGCTTGTCATCAAGATTGACCATTTTTGAAGCCCTGAATTCCTATTACCTATTTTGTCTTTTCCAACGACAACGCGCCGCTGTATTTGGGAATGCCTGTGAAGACACGTTCAAAGATGCAATCCACGTTTTTCAACTGCGTGCGAACGTCGAAGGCTTTTTCGATTTGTTCCGGCGTGATGGTGCGCGAAATGTCCGGGTCTTGTTTGACGAGTTCGCGGAAATCCAGGCCTTCGTCCCAGGATTTGAGCGCGTTGCGCTGCACCCAGTAATACGCCTCTTCGCGTTGCGCGCCGGCGGCGGCCAGTTCCAGAAGCAGTTGGCCGGAAAACACCAGGCCGCGCGTGGCGTTCAGGTTTTCCATCATTCGTTCGGGCTTGACGACCAGCGTATCCAGCAGGCCGGTCGTTTTGGCGATCAGGTAATCGGTCGAGATGCAGGCATCGGGCAGGATGACGCGCTCCGCGCCGGAATGCGAGATGTCGCGTTCGTGCCAGAGCGCGTTGTTTTCCAGCGCCGTCACCGCGTAACCGCGCACGACGCGCGCCAGGCCGCAGATTCTTTCCGACAAGATCGGATTGCGTTTATGCGGCATGGCTGACGAACCTTTTTGGCCGGGTTTGAAATATTCGTGAGCTTCGCGGACTTCGGTGCGCTGCCAGTGGCGGACTTGCAGCGCCATCTTTTCCAGCGACGAGGCGATGATGGACAGCGTGCAAACGAATTCGGCGTAACGGTCGCGTTGGATGATTTGCGTGGAAACGCTGGCCGGGCGCAAACCGAGCAGGAAACACACGCGCTCTTCGATGTCCGGGTCGAGGTGCGCGAATGCGCCGACCGCGCCGGAAAGTTTGCCGTAGCTGACGCCCGCGCGCGCGCGCGTCATACGGTCAATGTTGCGGCGATTTTCTTCGTACCAGAGCGCGAAAGTCAGCCCCAGCGTGGTTGGTTCGGCGTGGACGCCGTGCGTGCGACCGATCATCGGCGTGTCTTTGAATTCCAGGGCGCGGCGCTTCAGCACGTCGCTGAAAGCTTGCAGCTTTTCCAGAATCAAATCGCCCGCTTCGACCAGCAACAAGGCGTTAGCCGTGTCCACCACGTCCGACGAAGTCAGGCCGAAATGCACCCAGCGGGCTTCGGGGCCGATGTTTTCGGCCAGATTAGTCGTGAAAGCAATGACATCATGGTCGAGCGTTTTTTCCAGTTCGTGAATGCGTTCGACGGAGAAGGCGGCTTTTTGTTTGATCGGTTCGACCACTTCCGCCGGGATGTTGCCGGCTTCGGCGTTGGCCTGACAGGCGGCCAGTTCGACATCCAGCCATTTGCGGAAACGATTTTCTTCCGTCCAGATCGCGCCCATTTCGGGCAAGGTGTAGCGTTTAATCATTGGTTGAAACGTGTCGGTCCCCTGACCGGACGGCATCCACGCCCTTACGGTCGGGGTACCGACACTTTACTCCTGCGACTCTTTCAATTTTCGGTAACGCGAAAAGCAAAGCACGCTCAGCGCCGCCGCACCAATCGGAATCAGCCAGTTGTTTTTTGCATCGCTCTGTTCTTTGGTAAACAGAAAAGCCATTGTCCACAGCAGCGCGACTGCGCCAAGTGCCAGCCC
>CAZRXE010000354.1:0-2171 GCA_964603695.1 uncultured Heliomicrobium sp. | reverse complement strand
GGGATCGTTACTGTCCTGACCGTCGAGCATGAAGTTGTTCGAGCGCAACCGCATACCGTTGACCGAAAAGTTCAATCCTTGCGCAAAGCCCGTCTGGCCGCTGCCGAGTTGGCTGACGCCCGCCGCCGACAAGGCCACATTGAGTACATTGCGGTTCGGCGCGAGCGGCAGTTCGGACAGGCGCTTGCTGTCAAAGCGCGTGCTGACTTCTGCGTTGGAAGTGTTCAGCAACGAAGCGTTTTCGTTGATGGTCACGACTTCTTCAACAGTACTGGTCTTGAGCGGTGCGTTGACGACCGCGTCCTGATTGAGCAGCAATTCAACACCCGTGCGGACGTATTTGGCAAAGCCTCTGGCCTGCACCGTAATTTCGTAATTGCCGACAGATAGATTCGGGAACCGATAGCGCCCGTCGCCGTCAGTGGTCGCCGAACGGGATTCATTCGTTCCGACGTTGCGAGCCGTCACCGCAGCGTTGGCGACGACCGCTCCTTGTTGATCCGTGACCACGCCGGAAATCGCTCCTGCCGTGGATTGGGCGTTGACCTGCCACACAGCGCCAAGCAAAAGCGCAAGCGTCGCAGTCATTAGCTTGATTGTCTTTTTCATATTTACCCTCCTGTAATTGATGATTGGGTTTTTGTCTCTCGGAATTAAGCCTGAACGGAATTGGCTCCCGTTCGCTGTTGATTGAGAGATTTGAGTTTTTCCTGAGAAACAAAGGTTCAAATCAATTTTTCTTTGAACTCTATCTTGTAGGTTTCGAGCGGCTCGATGCTGGCAAGTTTTGTTCCCGGCCCTCAGAGAGTTGGACGACTCAGCCAACTCATACCATTTTTTGAACTTACCTCAACGCACAAAACTTATCGGAAGATGATTGGCACATAAATTTGGATTCCATTTTCAGATTTTCGGATTCAGCGGCGGGAGAACCAGGCAAGCTAAAAAAAAGAGATGCAATTCACAGCAGCACGGATAGTCGGAAAAACAAAACGAGTGTTGGAAAGCAACATTGCTTTCCAACACTCGTTTATGACGAACTCAACCGACTTTCAGTTTAGAAGGTGTAACGAAGTCCGAGCAAAACGCGGCGGTTGCCGCCGTTGGTCGCCCATTGATTCAGGAAGTTCGCGCCTGAGTTAATCAGTGAATTCGGCGTGCCGAAATTGCGCGTGTTGGTCAGGTTGTAGAAATCGGCACGGAATTGAAGCTGATGCCCTTCGCGGACTTTGGTGTTTTTGATGATTCCGAAGTCCAGGTTGGCGATGCCGTCAGCGCGCAGCGTGTTGCGTCCGACATTGCCGGTGCGCTGACCGGCGGTTAAAACGGAAAACAAACTTGCCCCGCCCGCCGCGCGAATTTCGATCAAGTTCATCCTCGACAAATCAAGCGTTGTGTTCAGATTCGGACGAATGGCGTTGCCGACCAACCCGTCAATGCCTTGCAATACGCCCGCCGGATCAGAGCCGTTGAGTACTGTGAAAGGCGTTCCGCTTTGCAGAGTGAAGAAAGCGTTAGCTTGCCAACCGCCGAAAGTATGGCCTGCGACTCCTTTCTGTTCGCGGTAAAAAGGAAATTCGTAAACCACGTTGCCGGTGAACCGGTGCGGACGGTCGTAACTGGAACGGGCGCGGTCGGCGCGACGGTTGTATGGGTCTTGCGCCACGGCGATTTCGCCCGCCGGTTGCGGATTGAAAACCTCTGAAGCGTCGTCAATGAATGCGCTCCAGGTGTAATGCGTCCCCATGCTGAAATTCCGGCTCAGCCGTTTTTCCAGACTGACCTGCATTGAGTGATAGATTGAGGAAGCGACGTTGGCGCGTTCGCGAATAATACCTCGCGTCAGATCAACCCGGCGAGGGACGTTTTGGAAGCTCGGCGCGGGCGAATAAACAAACGCCGGATCGAGCGAGTTGCGATTGGTGCGTGTGGCAATGACAGGATTGCCGTCCACTGTCTGGAAAAGCCCGGTGCCGCGCGTGGCAATGTAACCGACGCGCATCACCCAGTTTTTGGCCAGTTCGCGTTGCACTTCCAGGCTGTATTGATCGGCCACAGGCGAGCGGAAATCCGCAGCCACCGTCGTCCGCGTGATGAAGGGAATGTCCTCTTTCACGGGAGCAGTCGCCCTGAGCAAATTGGCATACGCGCCGTTCAGCGAAGGACTGAGC
>CAZRXE010000353.1:0-1631 GCA_964603695.1 uncultured Heliomicrobium sp. | reverse complement strand
GGCTTGGTCAAACTAACCGAGCAACGGCATTCAGGAGGGGCCGAGGGCGCAACGAATGCTTCGGGCGACGATCCGGCCAAAACCAATCCCGGCGCGGTGATCGGAACGGTGCGCTATATGTCGCCGGAACAAGCGATGGGGCAGGAAGTGGATCCGCGCAGCGATCTTTTCAGTCTGGGCATGGTGCTTTACGAATTGTTGACCGGGTTGCAGCCGTTCAAGGGCGACCGACCGGGCGCGATTATGGACGCCATCATTCACCATCGCGAAGTTCCGATCCGACAGGTTCGCCCGGACTTGAACTTGGAGATGGAACGCATCGTCAGTCGCGCGCTCGAAAAAGACCGCGAGCTTCGTTATCAAACAGCCAACGATTTGCGCGCCGATTTGAAACGGCTGCAACGCGAACTGGACTCCGCCGAAGTTTCCGCCGCGCATCACCCTGCCGCCGTTCAAAGCGCGCGGCCCGCCAAATGGAAAAGCGCCGGAGTTGCTTTGGTTGTTGTTGCCGGTTTGATTGCTTTTGCATTTATGGTCTGGTGGTTTTTAGGGCGCGATGCACTGCCGTCCACGAATTGGGCGGAAGCGAAATTCACAACGTTGACGGATTTCCCCGGACGCGAAGGTTCGCCCGCAATTTCCCCCGACGGACAGACTTTTGTTTATAGCCGAATGGTGGACGGGCAATGGGAACTCTTTCGGCAGCGCGTCGGCGGCAGCAATGCCGTCAATCTAACCAATCATCCGGCTAATGAGGGGGATGCCGCTTTTTCACACAAAGGCGACAAAATCGCGTTCTATTCAGCACGCGATGGCAGCGGGCTTTATGTAATGGAAGAAACCGGCGAAAACCCGCGCCGGCTGATTGACGGTGGACGCGATCCTGACTGGTCGCCTGATGACAAGGAAATCGTTTATTCGACAGTGGCAGGATGGAATGTCTTTCATCGCAGTGTGGTCGGCAGCCAACTGTGGGTGGTCAATGTTGAAACCGGTCAAAAACGTCGGCTTTCCGCAGGGCCGGACGCCGTCCAACCGCGTTGGTCGCCGCACGGTTACCGCATTGCGTTCTGGGGATTGCGCAACGGCGCGCAACGAGACATCTGGACGATTCCGGCTGCGGGCGGCGAACCACTGGAAGTGACCAACGACTCCAACGAAGACGGTCACGTCGCGTGGGCGCCCGACGGACGCTTTCTTTATTACTCCAGCAACCGCAACGGCCGTTTGACGCTGTGGCGCGTGGCGATTGATGAACGTTCCGGCAAAAAACTCGGACAGCCGGAACCGATTCCCGCGCCTTCGCTTTACAGTTACAAGCTGAACATTTCCGCTGACGGCAAGCTTATGGTTTATACCTCGCGCCGCGAAACCAGCAATATTTTCCGCCGCGCTTTTGACGCCCGCAGCGGCGCGCTTTCCGGCGAACCGTTTCAGGTGACGACTTCCGAACGCCGCACGATGAATATGGGCATTTCCCCGGACGGCCAGTGGTTGACCTATCACACCTTCGGCGATCCGCATTTCGACATCGGCGTGGTCAAAACGGACGGCACGGGCGCGTGCCTGCTGACCAACGACAAAATCATTGACCGCGCGCCGCGTTGGTCGCCCGACGGCAAACGCATCGC
>CAZRXE010000352.1:0-2511 GCA_964603695.1 uncultured Heliomicrobium sp. | reverse complement strand
GATGCCGCGATCAATCCCGGAAATTCGGGCGGGCCGTTGCTCAATTCGCGGGGACAGATGATCGGCATCAACACCATGATTTACAGCCCATCCGGCGGCTCTGTCGGCATTGGTTTCGCTGTGCCGGTGGAAACAGCCAAGCGCGTCATCAGCGACATTCAACAATATGGTCGCGTGCGCAAACCCAGCCTCGGCATCGAAGGTTTGCCGTTGGCCCGCTATGGATCGCGGCTGATTCGTGCGTTGGAATTGCCGGTCAACGACGGGATTATGATTGTCCGCATCGCGCCCGGTTCTTCCGCCGAACGCGCGGGACTGAGAAATGCCGAGGAGGTTCAGGTCGGTCGTTACCTGGTTCCGCTGGGCGACATCATCACCGGCATTGACGGAAATCCGGTGACCGGCCAGGACGATCTGGATCACGTGCTGAACAAGAAAAACATCGGCGACAGCGTTCAGCTTGAAGTGATGCGCGGTGGGCGCAAAACCAATGTCACCGTTCAACTGATAGAAGCTTCTCCCGCCAAGCGTCAGGCGCGTTGAAGTAATCGAAAGCAAAAATAAAAAGGCGGCGGAGCGAGAACCTGGTTCCCACTCCGCCGCCTTTCGCTTTTCACTATTAAAAGATTTACTTCGGCGCTGGTTTCGGTTCCGCTGTTTTCAATTTGAACGAACGCGCAATCGCATCGGTATGGCTGCGCAGCGTACCGAGGATGTTTTTCCTGCCGGTGAATTGCAGCACGTAAATCGTATCCGCATCGCCGCGCAAATAATAAATGCGTCCGGTGAAAGGCTGCCCCGTCGTGGTTTTGTAATCGTAAGAAAGCAACGCACCGGTTTTGCCCGGCCCGATCAAAAACTTTTCCAGATTGATTTTGTCGTAGCCGGGATTGAAACGAATCCGTTCCGATTCGTCTTTGGCGGCGTATTCCATCACTTCTTTTTTGCCGTCCGTATCGTCCACACGGCGGACTTTGAGCGCGCCGTTTTCGCGGACTTTGTAAACGATGTTGACATCGGCGCGGCCCAGCCCGTCTTTGTTAATGATGCCCAGCCAACCCGCCGGCAAAGTCACAACGAACTTGCCGTCCGGGTCTTCAAAAACTTCCTGAGCTTGAACGCCGACAGCAGCCAGCGCCAGCAAAGGGAGCAACAACACAAAACCAAGATAGCGTTTCATCACAGAGCATTCTCCTTCCAGTTAACTTTGGCGCGCAGTGCGGGATCCATCATCACGTGCAAGTCGCTGCCGCCCAGCGCCTGAACGATAGTTTCACGCTGGATTGCAATCAGGCGGTCAATGCCGACTTCCGCCGCCGCCGTCAAACCGTTCATTTGTTCGCGGGTGAACGGCTCGGTTTCCGCCGTTCCCTGAACTTCGACAAAACGTCCGTCGCCTGTTCGGACGACATTCATATCCACTTCAGCAGCGGAATCCTCGCTGTAATCCAGATCGAGTAGAACGCGCTCGCCGACAATGCCTACGCTGATGGCGGCGACGAAATCCCGCAGCACCGGACGGCTGATTTTGCCCGTGTGCAGCAATCTGTCCAGTGCCAATGCCAGCGCGACAAAGCCGCCAGTGATGGCGGCGGTGCGCGTTCCGCCATCGGCTTGCAGCACGTCGCAATCCACAGTGACGGTGCGTTCGCCGAGTGCGGACATATCCACCACCGAACGCAAGCTGCGACCAATCAGGCGCTGAATCTCGTGCGTTCGTCCGGAAGGTCCGCCGCGGTTGCTTTCGCGCGCGGTGCGGTTTTGCGTGGCGCGCGGCAACATGGCGTATTCCGCCGTCACCCAGCCGACGCCTTTGCCGCGCAAAAACGGCGGGGCTTTTTCTTCCACCGTGGCTGTGCAAAGAACGCGCGTTTGGCCGGATTCGATCAGCACGGAACCTTCGGCGTATTTCGTAAAACCACAAGTCATCCGCACGGGCCGCAAATCCAGCGGCGAGCGGCCATCCTGTCTCAGTTGAATTTCAATTGATTCTTTAGGGTGTATGTAATCTGTCATGTCCCCACACTTCCACGGCTTCCAAATGTTCGAGCGGCGCGCCCAGAATCCGTTCTGCAATCCGATGAAATCGCTGAGCCGCGTCCGTCACGTAAAACCGGCTTTCGTTCGGTTCATCGCCAGTGTCCAAGCGTCCGCCTTGTTCCAACAACTGCGCGGTTTCTTCGGCCACAGCTTCGGCGGAATCAATCAGGCGAACAGCGTCTCCCATCGTTTCGGCGATCACGGATTTCAACAAAGGATAATGCGTGCAGCCCAGCACCAAAGTGTCAATCTGCCGCTGTCGCAGTGGGGCAAGATACTGCTCCGCAACCAGCCGCGCAACTTGCGAATCCGTCTCGCCCTCTTCCACGAGCGGCACGAACAACGGACAGGCGCGCGAGAAAATTTCAATGTTTTCCGCTTCCTCACGGTCGCGGTTCTGTATCGCTTCGCGAATCGCACGTTCGTAAGCGCCGCTGGCAATCGTCGCTTCCGTGGCGATAACGCCGATAC
>CAZRXE010000351.1:0-6124 GCA_964603695.1 uncultured Heliomicrobium sp. | reverse complement strand
CGCGCGCTGCTCGATCAAAAAGACATGGATTACGTCGCCATCGTCACTCCCGAACATTGGCACGCCAAAATGACGCTCGACGCCGCCGACGCGGGCAAGCACATTTATTGCGAAAAGCCCATGACCTGGTCCATTGAAGAGGCCAAGAAAGTCGTCGCCAAGATCAATCAGACCAAAGTCAAAATGCAGGTCGGCGTGCAGGGCATGTCCGACGATTCTTACGAAACTGCGCAGCGGATGATTAAGGAAGGCAAGATTGGTCGTCCCATTCAGGCGCAGATTGATTATTCGCGCAACCACAAACGCGATTTCTGGGTCAGCGAGGAGCTGGACAAAGACGTGCGACCGGGCGAGAACCTGGATTGGAACGCTTTTCTAGGTTCCGCGCCCAAGCGACCTTTCGACCTGGATCGCTTTCTGCACTGGCGGCGCTACTGGGATTATTCCGGCGGCATTGCCACGGATTTGTTCGTTCATCGCGTCACGCGAATCATTCGCGCACTGGATTTGAAATTCCCCGACCGCGTGGTGGCCACCGGAGGCAAATGGGAATTTCGCCAAAGCGCGGCAGAAATTCCTGACACCTTCAACATGATGCTGGATTACCCGGAAGGCTTGACCGTGGTGGTGCTGTCTTCGATGGCCAACGCCGAACCGATTCCGCACGTCATTCGCGGCCACGAAGCGACGCTGCAATTCACCCGCGACGGTTTCGAGATTCGCCCCGAAGGCCGCATGAATAGGGCTGGCGATAAGGAAGTCATCACTCACAAAAAGACCGGCGGCGAAGACATCCTGCTGCACCATCGCAATCTGCAAGCCGCCATTCGTGACGGCGCCGCGATCAAGACCGATGTGATGACGGGATATTACGGCGTGGTGGCGGTGCGTTTGGCGACGGAATCTTTCCGCCGCAGCAAATACATGAAGTGGGACGCCAAACGCGAACGCGGCGTTCCGGCTTAATCCGAAACGCCTTTGATTTCTATGGCGACCGCTTCCGACGCGACGCCGTTGAAAATCAGTTCAATCGTGGTTGCGCCGGGGACGATGTTTTCCGGCAACTGTGCATCAACCTGATAACCGGCAATGTCCGTGACAAAGCCAACAAAAGTCGGCGAGATCAGATGCTCGCCGACTTTTATTTTTACGTTGTCCGGTTTAGCTGATTCATCTAGCCCTTCGACAAACAGCCGGAGCGAGGATTTCGGTCCGCTGGCATGAACGTCTGTTTGATAATCATGGCCGTTGCGGACGGTCACGATTTTTGGCGAAGTCGGGTGCGCTTCGACCAGTTCGATTTTGTAATCGGAAGAGAGCAGGCCGTGATTGCCAGACAGACTGAGTACGCGCACGCGCACCAGGCCGCTGTTCATTTCCGGCGGAATGGCGGATTCGATGTAAGTCAGCGAATCGAGCGGAAAGGAAACCTGTTTGGCCGCCTCGCTTTCAAAATGCGGCCTCAGCCGACCGGCGTAGCGCGGCACGACGGTTTTGTCGCCGAACGTGACTTTCAAATTGTTGGCGTCCGCCGATTCCCGATCCAGGCCGGACACGATCAATGACAGCCAGGCGTGGTCGCCGCCGGTCGGAATGGCTTTGATGGTTGCGTTGTCGGCGCGGGCGTGAAATTCGATTTTGGGAATGTGCGGTGCGCTGCGAGATTTTCCCTTCGGTTTGCGCATCATCGTCCAGCAAAACATGGAATTCGCGCCGTAAATGCTGATGAGTTGCGCGCCGAGTTCGCGCGCCAGTTGCCGGAGTTCGCTTTCCGTGAAGGTCGCGCCTGCCCAGGTGTTTTTTCCCGCTTCGGCGTAACTTTGTGCTTCGACGCCGTTGGTGTGAACGCGGATGATGCCGCCCGGTTTGACCACGCGGTAAGCTTCGCGAATGTTCGAGGCGATGAATTCCTTGCTCGGCACGTGCTGAAAGACGTAAGCCGAAAACGCTATGTCAAAGTATTCGCTGGGCAGCGCCGCGAAATCCACACCGTTGGTTTCGTGCAAATGAACGTTCAGCAGCGTTCCCAATCGCTCGCGGGCCTGCCGGATCATTTCGCCGGAAACGTCCGTCGAATGAACTTCGCCGAAAAGACCGGCCAGATGTTTGGTCATTCGTCCGATGCCGCAACCGACTTCCAAAAACTTCAGTTCTTTCGGATCGCGCCTTTCAGTCAGCAGCGCCAGTTCCGGCAAAATCAAAGTGTTGATTTCATTCAGGCCGGTGGCGTCGAATTCTTCTTCGGATTGATCCAGACGGACGGTGTTGATGTACCACTTGGAATTTTCGCGCGCGCGCTCGTTCCAGTCGCGCTTCATCACTTCGGCAAAACTATCGGCAGACTCTTGTTTGCTGGTTTGACTACTCATTCGCTTTCCTGAATGCTTGGCTCCCTGTGAAGGATTATTTGGAGGAAGCAATGTCCAATCTCAAATTGAAAATTATCCGGGTTGTTATTTTCGCGCTGATGCCTGCTTTATGCGGCATTGCGTTCGCGCAAAACAAAGATGCGCGCGGCGCGGTGCAAAATTTTTTCTCGCTGCTCAAGTCGCAAAAGTACGCGGAGCTTTATGATTTTCTGCCTTCGGAGCTACAGAAACAAATCACGCGCGAACAGCTCACCGGCAGTCTGAAACGGCTGGAAGCGAATCTGGCCATCGAACGAATGGAAATTGGCCGCATACAACAGCGCGGCGAATTGGCAGTAGTGGACACAACGATTTACGGCAATCTGAAGCGACCGATGGAAATCAACGGACAGCAGGTGAAAGAAGGTCGCGTCACCGTGCAGCAGTTTTTGTTCAAGGAAAACGGCCAATGGAAAGTCGCCACCGCCGACAATCGCTCGCGCGACTTTTTTCTGAAGCGCAACCCGAACTTCAAACAGCAATTCCAACTCGCGCCGCCGCAATTCGCCTTCAAACAAAACGGCAAATGGATGCCGCTCGGTCAGCCGCCTGCGCCACCACGTTGAACCCTCAGCGAATACCGCCGACCGTCTGTTCCCAGGCTAACGACCGCCGCAGCACCTTCAGTCGCGCGTATTGACCAGCATCAGCCAGTGTCTCCAACTCATCGCAGATGGCTGAAATCAATGGAAAGGCGAACTCTCCAGCGTGCGTCATCAGATTTGCGTAATAGGCAAATTGTATGGTGGAGTGTTTGTCCTGATGAAAAGCGTGTACCTCATCCGCCGTCATTGTCCGCACTTCTGAATTAATTGGCAGAACGATGCGCGGAATGCTTTGACGCCAGCCCTGAGCATCGCGCCAACCCAGCAATAACACGCCGATCAACACGCCCTGTTCGCTCAGATAATCGGGGCTGAATACCGAATTCAGTTCCGGCGGCGTTGAAAGTCTCGGTCCGTAATTCCCGTACTCAGGATTGATAAGCTGCGAGTTGTAAATGACGCCGACGATTTCGTCGTTGCCAACGCTGATTTTGACAAACTGCGCAAAGCCGTAGTCCGCAATTTCTGGCGCGCTGCTTGTTTCCAGCGAATCCAGTACGCGCGCGGCGTAATCCACGTGCGAATTCGATTTGATGATTTTCGCAATTAGCATTGATGCTTCCTACAAGTTGAGTGTGCAGAGCTAAGCCGCGACTACTGCTGGCAATCACCCCAGGTTTCAGAAACGTAAAACCATCTGTACTGTGCCAATCACCTAAACGGGCGATTCGATCATCTCACTTTTACATATTTTGCGTAAATATGTGAATCATGAGTTGA
The DNA here is from genome assembly GCA_964603695.1 of uncultured Heliomicrobium sp. Classification (GTDB taxonomy): domain Bacteria; phylum Acidobacteriota; class Blastocatellia; order RBC074; family RBC074; genus RBC074. The sequence continues at coordinate 2,391 of CAZRXE010000351.1, read as the reverse complement.
AATATCTGTTGGAATAGCAGGGCTTATCGGCTCGAAAAATCCCTGATGGTCGAAAGCTGCCAAGCTAAACTCGACTTTATCCATTTTCGGAAGCGAGAAATGCCTGGTTTTATAAGCCCTTTGCTTTCAACACCGGAGTTTTCAAATGTTTGCTGTAACGCACGACATTTGAAAACTCCACCGGGTTGCGGCAACTATACGTCCTTTATTGAGCTTGCGAGTTCTCAAAATGGATAAAGTCGGGCTTAGAAGTTGAATTATTGGCGACGCAACTTGGCCTGCGCTTTTTGACGCGCGGCATCCATTAAGCCGGGTGAACCGGGTTTCGAGCGCCGCGCCGTGCGATTCGCCAATGCCGCGTTCGGCGGCTTGTTTCCGGTACCGTGTTTATTCGCCAGCGTCCAACTGAAATCAGTTGACGCGGCTCCGAAATGGCAGGACAAGCAACTGTTGCCCAGCCCGGTGTTTTGATCGAACTGCTGGAAATAAGTTTCCGCTGTTGTGTTGGCCACGTGATCGTTCGGGAAAGGACAGTCGCAATTGAACGGATACGCACCATTGTCGCTGGGATCAAAATTCTTGCCGCTCAAAACCGTCGGCCATTGTGTGGCCACCAACTGGTAATACTGCCAGACGGTGTTGGGACCTAGTTGGCTGATAAGGAACTGTTTGAATTTGGCGTTGATTGCCGCCGTGGTGCTTGAAATCGGCGTCACGCGCGTGACCTGCACAGGCGTGCGCTGATTGATTGGCGGGAACGGCTGCGTGGCGTTTTGTTTGGGCGGTTTGTAATTGTACCCGCAATTTTGCGTCTGGTTCGGGCTGGGGCAGTTCGTTGTCGGTGCGGATTGGCCGTTGTTGAAGGCAAATGTGCCGGCTTGGCCCGGCGTGCCGTCCTTCACATTGTCAATCTGCTCAAAGGTGGACCACACCCATTCGTTCAGCCCGCCGACGACGCTTCCGGCCTTTTGCAAGGAAGTCTTGTGGCCGATGTGCAGCCCGACCAGCGCCACTTTGGCGGCGCGGCAGGTTTGCGGATTGCCCGGATCAAGCACCGTCGTGTTCGTCCAGTAATAACGACTGTCGTCTTCGCTCGGGGCGAGTTCGCGCCAGGCGGCTTTGATTTCAATGATGCCGTAAGGCGCGCCGGGGCCGCTGTTGGCGGGACTCATCGGAAACTGCACGGGCTGATTGGCCGGCAACTTGGCGTACCAACCGTTTTGAGTTACGGTCGTATAGCCGGTTTGGTTGAAACGGATTTCGTAGCGCACATACAACTGATTCTGGCCGATCAAGGGCGAACTGAAGGCCTGATTGAAATCGGGAATCAGCGAATCCATTTTCGTCGCCTGCGCCAGCAGTTTCGCTCCCCGCGCCAGATTCGTTCCCGCGCAAGGCGTGGCCGGAGGATTGAGGGCGTAAGACGACCAGTCGGTCGGTACGCCCATGGCTTTCGTGCTGGGATCGTAAGGGCGAAACAGTTCCCAATCCGCTTTCCAGCTTTCCCAAACGCGCGTGCCGGGACTTCCCGGATTTATGCCAGCCGCCGTGTTGGGAACGCCACGCAGCGGCACGCCATTTTGATCTACCGCCGCCGGCCAGTTGATGGCGATGAAAGACTGCCAGGAAAAAGTATCGAAGAACCATTGCGCATCCGCCGGGCCGCTCAGCCCTGCGCCGGAACCTAAATCCACTACCTGCGGAATGGCGGCACTTAGAAAAGGCGCTGGCGGCGTTGGCGGATTCGGATTGGGAGTGGGAACGGGCGCGCAGGTCGGCTGCGCTTGCGACGCAATTGCCGTGTTTGCAGCATTGTCGCGGTTTTTGCGGATGGCCTGACTGTCCATAGTTTTCAGCAGCGCCAAGCCGCCGCACAGTAATACTGCCAGTATGACTTTGAATGATTTGTTCATATTGCCCTCTTGAGGTTTGAAGTGAACTGCAGCTGGAGACAGTACCGCGCGCGTCAGCAAGCGGTACTTGGCACAAGTGACTGATTGCTGACACGCGCTGTACTGTCCTGGGTTAGGACGGAAAGCCCGCGTTTTTCCAGGCGGTGAAATCCGACAGGAATTGTTGCCGGGTAGCGTCGTTCCAAACGCCATCCGGGCACCCCGCCTTGGGCATGCTGCCGTCGCTTACGCGGTCGTTGATGTCCTGCCAGTTCGTCTGAACATCGCTGGCTGACCAAAGATCGCAGAAGAACAACATGTGTTGGCGGTAACAGTCCGTGAAATAGGGTTTGATGGTGGTTTCAAAGCTCACTGCCATAGTCGCTCCTTGGGTTGGGGGTTGAGCGTGACGCCTGGCTGCGATTGCGCAACCGCGTTGATTCTCAGGCTCACATTGGAACAACCGAGAAATGCGGCCTGACCCCCTCACCTCAAATGG
>CAZRXE010000350.1:0-4116 GCA_964603695.1 uncultured Heliomicrobium sp. | reverse complement strand
GCCGCTTGAGCGCGGTGACGTTGAATGACGCGCCCACGCCGGCGGTGACATACAGCTACGACGGCAACGGCAATCGCACGGCCAGGACGCTTAACGGCACGCCCACCAATGCGACGTATGACGCGCAGGATCGTTTGTTGCAGTCGGGCAGCGCGAGTTACGGCTACACCGCCAACGGCGAGTTGCAAAGCAAGACCGTCGGCGCGCAAATCACGCAATACCAGTATGACGCGCTCGGCAACCTGCGCACCGTGACCTTGCCCAACAGCACGCAGATTGAATATCTGATTGATGGCCAAGACCGCCGCATCGGCAAGAAGGTCAACGGCGCGCTGGTGCAAGGCTTTCTGTACCAAAACGCCTTGAACCCCGTGGCGGAACTGGATGGCAGCAACAACGTGGTGAGCCGCTTTGTTTACACTGGTCAGAGCAACGTGCCCGATTTCATGACCAAAGGAGGCGCGACCTATCGCATTATCGCCGATCATCTGGGCAGCCCGCGCCTGATCGTCAATATCGCCACGGGCGTCATCGCGCAGCAGTTGGATTACGACGAGTTCGGCAACGTGATTCAAGACACGAATCCAGGCTTTCAACCCTTCGGCTTTGCCGGCGGATTGTACGACCCGCAAACGAAGTTGACGCGCTTCGGCGCGCGCGATTACGACGCGGAAACCGGACGTTGGACGGCGAAAGACCCGCTGCTGTTGGCGGGCCGCGATTCCAACTTTTATGCGTACGCGCACAACGATCCAGTCAATCTGATTGATCCGAACGGCCAGAATCCGTTGGAACTGTTCGAGCCGTTCGAGAAGATTCACTTGCTGCAAAGCACGTGTGAACAGCTTGAACGGCAATTGCGGCGGGCGCAGCGGCTGGAAGAACTGGCCGAGATTCGGCGCAAAGACCTCGAAAAAAACAAAGCGAGCCTGTGCAAGACCAAGAATGGCCGCGAACGCTACGAACGACAGCGCGAGAGCCTGGAGATCGAGCTGCAAGCGCAGAAGAAGATCGTGGAGTTTATTGAAGCTGAAGCCCGCTCCCTGAATTGCACAGGCGTGCTGAACGGCTCAAAAGAACTTGAAGAAAAACTCAACCGGGCCTTACCGCGCGACCCGCGTCCCGGCATCCAGAGCGGGTTCGATAACGCGGCGGGCAAGCTGGGGCCGGGCGCTCTTGGCAATTGAGGCGGTAAGCGCGCCGCAGGCTTGAATGGAGATCAAGGCGTCCAGCCGACACGCCGTAACAAGTCCGCAAAACGCGGATCACCGCGAAGCGCATCCAGTGTTGGCTCGACTCTCAGATTGCACAGGTGCATTTCGTGCGCCTGAAAAGCTTTTTCGAGTGCGGCAAAGGCTTGGTCTTTCTGGCCCAGCGTCGCGTAAATCTCAGCCAGCCGATAGGGCGGTACGTGATGTTGTTTCGCCACCTCCGACAATTCAGTTAACAACTGTTGTGCTTCGGCGCGGCGGCCTGCGGCGGCATACGCCAGCGAGAGACGTGCCATCAGGTCGGGGCTGCGGTCAGAGAGCGTGATGGCTTTTTGAAAAGCGGCGATGGCGTCGTCGTAGCGGCCTTTTTGCACATAGGCCAAACCCAAATGCGTATGCGCCATCGCATAATTCGGATCAAGGCTGAGCGTTTGCTGCGCTTGCGCAATGGCTTCATCGTAACGATGGGCGAGGTACAAAATCTCGGCTACGTTAGCGCTGACGAGGGGCGAGAGCGGGTCGAGTTCTGCGGCGCGTTTGATCCAGCGCACGGCTTCGTCAGGACGATTGCCATACAACAACAGGTGATAGGCATAGCCGTAATCGCTAAAGCTCGGATTCAACTCTTTCGCGCGCGTCATTTCTTGAAAGCTGCCCGCCCAATCCCATTCCAGCATGCGCAAGCCCGCCATTGCGATGTGGGCTTCGCTGGAACGGTCGTCAAGCGCTAGTGCTTTGACCGCTGCGGCTTTCGCTTGGGCAGAGGCGGCGCGCGAATCAAGCGGGATGTACCAGATGCCCATGTAATAACTGCTCGCCAGTCCCAAATACGCCGGCAAGCAGCGCGGGTCAAGCTTCAATGCTTGCTGATAAGCCTCGATTGCCTTTTGTAAGCTTTCGGGCGTGCGTTGATTGCGGAAGTAATCGCCTTTCAGGCGTGCTTGATAGGCTGCGATGTTTTCTGTATAGCGTCTGACCAATTGGCGTTCACCCGCCGAATTCAGATTGATTCGTAGCCCGGCCACCACATGCCGCGCGATTTCATCCTGCAAGGCAAAGATGTCGTTCAGCCGATGTTCGGCGGTATCGCTTGCCCATAAAACCCGCCCATCTTCCGTACTCGTCAGCCGCACTTCAATGCGCAAACGGTTGCCTTGCTTGAGCACGCTGCCGGACAGAATGGCGTTCACGCCGAGCTTTTTTCCTGCCTCTTGCGGATTTATCGCCTGCTCTTTGAACGTAAAGGACGAACCGCGCGCGATGACTTGCAGGCCATCAACGCGCGCCAATGTGTTGAGTAAATGTTCTGTCAGTCCATCGCTGAGGTATTCCTGCATCGGGTCGCCGGATACATTTTTGAGCGGCAACACGGCGATCAAACGCGGCGGAGCCGGGCGCGCACCGCGCGCATAGAGCGCGCCAATTCCCGCACCAAACGCCAGCAACAGCGTAGTCATCAAAAAAGCGCGACGCTGCGCAACGGATTGATTCGCGGGCGGCCTTTTTTCCGTGGTGGTATTGGGCAAGTCGAGCGGGGGAGCAGTTGTGGGGGAATGGGCAGGCAGCTCGAGAGCGGCAGCCGGCGCTTCGGACAGTGGCCCGATGTAGCGATAGCCTTCCGCCCAGCGTGTTTCGATGAAGCGCGGATGATCTTGCCGGTCGCTCAGGGCTTTACGAATGGCGCTGATGGTCTTGCGCAGCGCATCGCCATACACATCTTTCCCTTCCCAGAACCGATCCAGCAATTCATCGCGCGTAACCAACCGATGGCGATTCTCAATTAAGTACACCAACACCTGAAAAGGCAGATTGGACAAATGAATGGATTGTCCGTCGTGGCTCAAACGCCGCTGCTCGACATCAAGCAGGTATTCGTCAAGCAGGAAAATTTTTTTCTCAACCACTAATCCTCCTTTGAACATGTGGGACAGATGTTTTCCTTATTTCCAGGGTGTCGTCCGCGGCAGGAACAACTCCTTCTAGACCGGCCAATCCCATTCCAGACTGCTTCGATGATGGGGCAGAATGGAAGCGGGCGCGATTATCCCGCGCCGGCAAAGTGACGTAAAGCATCGCTTTTGACGCATTTGGCGCGGAAGATGTCCCGACAGTTAGCAGTGTCAAGACCTTCAATGCAGTTATTCGCCGTTTTTTGCTTCAACTATTACATTAAAAGAATCGGCAGGAAGCCAACCTCCGCTTAGTCTTGCCTCATCAGAGCGCACGCACGGATGCCCGACGATTCCAAATCCAGGATACATGACAACCAGAAGCTGTAGGGGAGTTCAGTGAAAATTGACTCCTCCAAGACCAGTGCCTCACGTACCTGCCTGTGTCAGGAGCAGCTACTTCACAACAAGAGAGGTTATGAAATGCGAACTTCTTATAGGTATTCCTCTGTCACGCTGTTTGTGACGGGGATTCTTTCTCTATTTCTGATTTATGCGATGAGGCCAAATGATGCGGCTCGCGCCGAGGCTTACCATCTTTCACCGACCGGGGAAATTGGCGGGGTTGTCGGCAACGAATTGACCGCTTCCGCGTCGATGGCCGATTTGGGAGTAACGATCAATTCGGCGATTTCTAACGCCACCAGAACCACGGTTCAAACCACGGTGACCGGAGCCGCGAGTACAAGGCATCGCGTCGAGTTCTACGCTTCTTCCGGATGCAACACAGGCGGATTGGTTTCGCCAAGTTTGTTGGGATCGTTGCAAGTCACCACGGCGACCAATGGTCAGGTGCTGTTCAGCGTCAATATCACGCCACCGTTGGCCACCGGAACATTCGTGGCCGCCAAAGTGAATGTTGTTGGACAAACGGATGTCGTGACATCGAAATGCGTGGCTATCTCTGGCTCGACGCCGACGCCGACACCTACTCCGACACCAACGCCGACGCCCAC
>CAZRXE010000349.1:0-2365 GCA_964603695.1 uncultured Heliomicrobium sp. | reverse complement strand
TTTATTCGACCTACCTCGGAGGCGAGGTTGCGCCCGGAGGCAGTCCCGACGATGAAGCCGGAACAGGCATCGCACTGGACAGCCTGCAAAACATTTACATTACCGGCTTCACCTCGTCGCCCAGCTTCCCTACCTTGAATGGTTATCAAAACACCTTCGCAGGCGTCGAGGATGCTTTTTTGACGAAGATCAATTCGACCGGATCGGCGTTGGTTTATTCAACCTATTTGGGCGGCGAACGCGCCGAGGAAGCGAGCGCGCTGGCCGTGGATGCGCTCGGCAATGCCTACGTCACCGGCTATACCTTCTCGATTGATTTCCCGGCCACGGCGGGCGCGCTGCAAAGACTTTACGGCGGCAACGTTGATGCTTTCGTCGCCAAGTTCAACGCCACAGGCTCGGCGCTGTTGTATTCCACTTTTCTGGGCGGCAACGGCGCGGAAAACACCGGACTGGTACTGGACAATCTGCCGGTTGGCAGCATTGCGGTGGACAGTCTCGGTTACGCTTACGTCACTGGAAAAACCGAATCGGAAAACTTTCCCATGGTGCGCCCGCTGCAATCCTCTTTGCGAGGCGACAGCGATGCCTTCATCGCCAAGATTGATCCAGCCGGAGCAAGTCTGGTCTATTCCACTTTCTGGGGCAGCAGCTTTATCGGCAACAACGGCTTCGACGAACGCGGTCTGGATTTGACACTGGACAGGGGCGGAGCCGTTTACATCACCGGACAGGTGCTGAAAAACGACCTGATGACGGTCACGCCTGCGCAAATGAATTTCGGCGGCGGACTGAGCGATGCGTTCATCACCAAAATCACTTCGCCGGACATCGTCACCATCGCGCCGGTTTCCGCCGCCGGGTTCGTCGGCGCATCGCTCGCGCCGGAAGCCATCGTCGCGCTGTTCGGCACGAATCTGGCCGAAGGTGTCGGCGTTTCCAACTCCGTTCCGCTGCCCACTTCCCTGCTTGGTGCCGGCGTCAAGGTTCGCGACAGAACCAACACCGAACGCCCCGCCGGGCTGTTTTTCGTTTCGCCCGGCCAGATCAACTTGCAAATCCCTCCCGGCACGGCCACGGGCAGAGCAACCCTCACGGCCACCAACGCGCAAGGCGTATCCGTCAACACGAATGTTTTGATCGAAAGAACTGCGCCGGGCTTGTTCTCCGCCAATGCCAACGGCCAGGGCGTCGCCGCCGGCGTGCTGGTGCGCGTCAAACCCGACGGCTCACAAATATTTGAACCAATCCTTCAGCTCGATCAGCAAAACAAATACGTTCCTCTGCCGATTGATTTCGGCCCTGACCAGGGAGCAAACAGCGACCAACTCTTTCTGATTCTGTTCGGCACAGGCTGGCGAGGCCGCACCGCGCAAGAGAAAGTCGCAGTGCAAATCGGCGGCGTTCCGACGCAGGTGCTTTACGCCGGCGCGCAGGGAGAATTCATCGGCGAAGACCAAATCAATGTGCAGTTGTCTCGCGCGCTGGCCAGACGCGGCGAAGTCAATATTTCAGTGACGGTGGATGGACAAATTGCGAATCTGGTGACGGCGGCGTTTCGATAATTCGAACGCGGTTTCAGGCCCAACTACTGAGGAACTCGACTTGATCTTTCATCTCTTCGGCGGATATGGCTTCGATGAGTTTCAACAATCGGCGCGACTGCTCACCGACTGAAAACTGCTGCTGTCGCGCAATGATGATTCCGGCGTGAGAGCGGCCTTGACCGATCCATTCCGTGTGCAAACGAAAGAAGTCGCGGCGGTTGAACGTGTAGATCACTCGGCTTTGAGCGGCTGCCCAGGCCAATTGATCCGGATCGGAAAAACCGAATCTTCCCACTTCGCGCACTGTAACGACATCCACACCCTGGCTCCGCAGCGAATGAAATAGGCCGCCGCTGCGAGCATCTTCATCGAGATACAGCGATATTTTCACGTTTGTTCTTTTGGGAAAGTAAGTATTCCTGTTCCAACCTATCCGCCTCTGCGTTTTCCTCCGCCAATTCAGCTTCAATAATTTCCCGATTGGCAAAGTAATAGGTCAAAGCCGCATAAACCTGCGCCAATGTGAGATGATTCAGGTCCTGAGCAATTTTCTCCGGACTATCTCCCAGGTTGTACCGAACCGAAATGCGATTGACGGAAGTCGCGGTTCCAGCCACACAAGCCCAGCCGTTGCGAATCCTGGGATCTCTTTTAATCAATTTACCAATGTCGGTTACTGCTGCTGCTGCCATAAAAATCTCCTTTTGCGTTCGACTGCTGATTGCGCGGCAAGTCTACTTCACTCAAAAGCCGGTTTCGACAATCCACTTACCACCCAAGCTGCAAGGTGAATTTGAACGTCCGCCCTTCGTTCAGCG
>CAZRXE010000348.1:0-2154 GCA_964603695.1 uncultured Heliomicrobium sp. | reverse complement strand
CATGGCCACGACGGGCAGCGCCGCCGCTTCGATGAACGATAGGCTTTCAGGCTTAGGGATCAGGTTCGCGGCGGGCACAACCGTATATTCGGCCAGCCCGCCATCGACGTGTTCGCCGATGATTCGATGCTGCGGGCAGGTCGTTACTTCTCCGCGTCGGCAGAACTCGCACACGCCGCAGGTCAGCAGCGGATAAACGAGAACCGCATCACCTTCGCGCCAGTTTTCAACCCCCGCGCCGAGCGTATCAATCTCGCCCGCGATGTCGCCGCCGCCGATGAGGGGCAGCGGAATCGCGCCGAACTTCGGCCCGCGCCGGATGCCGACATCCAGCCAGTTGAGCGCGCAGGCTTTCACGCGGATTCGCACTTCACCGTAAGCGGGTTCGGGAACCGGTACTTGCTCAAGCTGTACGGCGTCACGGTCTCCGTGATGGCGCAGTACGGCGGCTGTCATGGTGGACATCAAAATCCCTTTAGATTGTCAGCCAATTCGCGTGTTTTGTCTTACATTGAACACCGCTTTGAAGCCCTTAGAACGTTTCATTCGTATTGTTAGGTGGGGTATTTGTCGGTGGATCATTTTTCTGAGTATCAATTTTCTTGGGCGGTGGCGGCGGAAGCGGTTTATTGAGCTTCGGCGGTATCGGTGTGTAGTCAATTTTCAAACTGCCGCCGGACGTTTTAATCTGGCGAATCGTCTTTTCGATTTCGTCCATATGATCTTTGAGGAAGAAAACGCTGCTCTTGGCATTCGGCGTACCCAGAATGGCAAAAAATTCTTCTTGACCCGGCTGCCATTCCTTCTTCGTCGTATCCCAATCTTCGCCATCAGGATAGGCCATGTAGACGGTTTCTTTGGTTTCGTCGTTGATGACCGTCTCACGCTTGATTCTGGTGATGCTCTTCATCGCCTGCTTAACTTCATTATCGGTTTGATACTTCTGTTTAGCCGCGAGCTTGTACTGCTGCCACAGGATTTCGGAGTTATTGACCCCTTTTTTCGCTCCGAGCGCATCATCTTTGTAATACAATACCTGCCCTGTATCACGATCTAGCTCCGCCCCAAAATTCCACTTCGCGTGAATGGTACCCTTACCAAGATCGAACAGGTTGCTGTAGTTGCCTTTGTTCTGTCCTGTGGGGACAACGGGCTTCTGGGCGTTTGCCGAATCATAACCTTCACTGCTGACGTGATACTTATCGTTCGTTTTGTTTTCCAACGTATTTGAATAATTGGCGTTAAAAAGCTGATCGTATCCGGTGCGTTTCACTGTATTGGAATTGGTCGCTTGGGGCCTTGTCTCCCAGTTTCGATAATTGTTAATCGCAACTTGCAAGTCTTGCCAGTAACCTGTCCCTTTCTGAAGGTTGGTGGTGTACATCTCGTTGAGATGCTTCCATATAGCCTCGCCTTGTTCAGGAAGTTTGTCTATACCGTTAAGCACTTTGTCAGGAAGTCCCGATTCAAACTTATCAACCAATGCTTGATCGTCAGGCTTAGTCGTTCGTTTCAATTGGATGAACGACTGGCCCGTTTCTGAGATGGTAGGTTGACGGGGCGGCGTGTTTAATAACCGCGAGACGGCTTGATTGCCAATCGTGCGCTGAAGCTGAAACACATCGGCAGCACGGAGCGTATCCGGCGCGCCGCGTGCCTGTTGAATAAGGTCGTCGGAACTGTCCTCATGGGTGACAGGTTGGGGTTGAGATTTGCGTTTTGCGGCGGCTTTATCAACATGATGTGGAAGCATGGGTATAGGCATCTGAACACCTCACATATGCCTAAAATCACGATGACCATTACGCCAAACCGTAGGCTTGATTGCCACTTCAAAACCAATCATACCCTGAAAAAGTAAATCACTCTACTAACGTGTATTCGCTCGAACCTACTTTACACTTTGAACTGTCAACTTTTCACTGCTGCGATGTTCCCCGTATAAATGGCACAGCGCGAATTGATTCTCGCTCACCTGCACTGACGGCGGAAAAATGTTGACGCAGGCTTCCATCGCTTCGGGGCAGCGCTCAACGAACGGGCAGCCCTGCGCCATCACCGTCGGGCGCGGTACACCCTCACGGATCGGCAGCGGCGGATTGGTGATCGCGGGGTCAGGCACGGGCACGGCGGCGATCAGTGCCTTCGTGTACG
>CAZRXE010000347.1:0-3243 GCA_964603695.1 uncultured Heliomicrobium sp. | reverse complement strand
TGCTGCGCGGCCTGCCTTACCCGGACGGCAAGTCTAACGTTCGCGTGGACGCCATTCGCCAAATGCAAACGCAGGAAATCGGGCGGCCTGCGGCGGCGCTCAATACCTGGGTGCCGATTGGACCGGCACCCATTCCGAACGGCCAGACTTCTCCCATCCTTCCGGTCAGCGGACGCGTGACGGCCATCGCCGTTCATCCGACCAATCCCAACATCGTCTATGTCGGCACAGCTCAAGGCGGCGCGTACCGCTCGCTGAACGGTGGCGCGACTTGGACGTCATTGATGGATAACGCGCTAACGCTGGCTGTCGGCTCCATCGCCATCAGCCCGTCGGATCCGAGCCTGGTCTTTGTCGGCACGGGCGAAGGCAATTTCTCCGCCGACTGCTATTTCGGCGTCGGCGTGTACATCATCCAAAACGCGGATAGCGCTTCGCCCACGCTGATCGGCCCGCTCAACAAAGACAGCGGCGGCGCGGACGTGATGACCGGACGCTCCATCGGCAAGGTTTTGGTGCATCCGACCGACCCAAATATTATTTTTGTCGCGACGACTTCCGGCACTGCCGGCAACGGCGGCGGAACCACCGGATTGACCTTGCCTGCGCGCGGCTTGTATCGCAGCGTCAATGCGTTGTCGGCCAATCCCACCTTCACCAAATTAACGGTCGCCACGGCCAATGGCGGCGACCGCAGCAGTCCCGATGCGACGTTTGAACCGGGCAATCCCAACAACGTCCTGTGTACAGTTCTGGGCTTCAACGGCACTGGCGACGGCGGCATTTACCGTTCGACCAACGCGCTTGATGCCAGCCCCACCTTTACACGCACCTTGACGCTTGGTTCGGCGACCGCGACCGTGCGGGCCGATTTGGCGATTAACAAAGTCGGTTCGACCGTGACGGTCATTGCCGCCACAGCCGAATCAAGCACCGGCCGTGTGCGCCGCTCCACTGACGGCGGGGCGACCTGGTCTGCGACACTCGGCGGCGGCAGCAACGGCTTCTGCGGCGGACAATGCGTCTACGACAACGAACCGGGAATCCATCCCAATGACGCGAATATCGTCCTGCTGGGCGGTGCGACCATCTTCCTTAGAAGCACCAACGCGGCGGCGGCCACTCCGACATTCGCTTCCAGCGGAGCCGGATTGCACGCCGACCATCACGCCATCGTTTTTGCGCCTTCCGACCCGACTATCGTTTATGAGGGCAACGACGGCGGCATCTTCAAATCCACGGACACCGGCGCAACCTGGTCGAGCATCAACAACGCCGGATTCAGCGCCACGCAGTTTCAAAGCCTGGCCGTGCATCCGCGCGACCGCAATTTCTCAATGGGCGGCACGCAGGACAACGGCACTAACTTCTATCGTCCGGATGCAACGTGGATTCGCGCGGACTTCGGCGACGGCGGTTATGCGCTGATTGATCAAACTGCCTACGACAACACCTCCGTCACGGCTTATCACACCTATTTCAACCAGGTCAGCGCCAATCCCAACAACGTCCTGGTCGGCTTTGGACGCATTACCAACATCGCCAATGCACAGGAAGACGGTTGGTCGTTCCTGGGCTTCAGCGGCGGTTCCAACAACGGAATCGGCAATGACACGGCGGTGCTGTTTTACGCGCCGATGACCCTGGGGCCGGGCAACCCCAACACTCTGTATTTCGGCACAGATCGGCTGTACCGCTCAAGCAATCAAGGCGACACGATGACAGTCGTCAGCCAGGCACCGATTGTGACCGGCGTGCCGATCTCTTCCATAGCCATTTCGCCGCAGGACGACAACGTCCGCGTCGTCGGCCTGAGCAACGGACGCGTTTATGCCACGGCGACCGGCGCGACGACCCTGACCAACATCACGTCCGGCAGCTTCCCAGCGCGCGCGGTCGGACGCGTGGCGGTTGACCCATCCAATAAAAACACTGCGTATGTCACCTTCCTCGGTTTCGGCGTCGCCGCCGGACAACACATCTGGAAAACCACTGACCTCAATTCCGCGACGCCAACCTGGGTCGCCGCCGGCAACGGCCTGCCCGACGTGCCCACCAATGCGTTTGTGATTGATCCGCAACATCCGACGAATCTTTATGCCGGAACCGACATCGGCGTGTATCAATCCACGGATGGCGGCGCGAACTGGATTCCTTTCGGCATGGGCATGCCCAGAGTCGCTGTCTTCGATTTGGCGATTCAATCGCCCAACCGCATTTTGCGCGCGGCCACGCACGGGCGCGGCATTTTCGAGATTTCCCTGCCGGGCGCAACGACCCCCCTGGCAACACTGACACAGGGAAACGCCGTCACCACACCGCTGATTGACAACGGCAACGGCGTTCTCGATCCGGGCGAGGACGGAACGATGATTGTCCCGCTCAGTAACATCGGCAATACCACGGCCACTGGAATCACCGCGACCCTGACCACGACAACCCCCGGCGTGACGATTCTGAACGGCACGTCAGCCTACGCGAACATTGCGACTGGCGGCTCGCAAAACAACATTACGCCATTTGCCTTCCGCGTATCGAAGACGGCGTTCTGCGGTCTGACAATCAACTTCACGCTGACCGTTGCGTACAACGATCCTGCCAGCCCCAGAACCTTCACCATCGTAGTTCCGACACTGCCCAACGGCTCTACAACATCCGCGCCGAGTACGTTTACATACGCCGGCGCGCCCGCAGCCATTCCTGACAACAGCACCACCGGCGTGTTCGTCCCGTTGAACGTTAGCGGATTGACCAATGCCGTCGCCAGCGTCAAGTTCACCATCGGCGGAACCGCTTGCAACACCACGCCCGGATCAACGACGGTCGGATTGGATCACACCTATGTCGGCGATTTGGCCATCTTCCTGATTTCGCCTACCGGAACAGCCGTCGAGCTAACCCAGGTTGATGGCAACAATAACGGCGTAAATATGTGCCAGACCGTTTTTGACGATGCGGCAGCTGCGGACTTCGGGTCTGGGACGGCCCCATTTACCGGTTCGTTCCGCCCCTTGGAACCGCTTTCGAACTTCATCGGAGAGGATGGCAATGGCGACTGGACGGTGGCGATCTTTGACTTAGGCCCTGCCGATACCGGGACTCTGCGCGCCTTCTCGTTGGAGATCAAAACGGCCACTTGCACCAAAGCCAACACGCAAACAACCATCGCGTCGTCCGCCAATCCTTCGATTGTCGGCCAACCGGTGACGTTGACGGCGACGGTCGCTCCGGCCGGCGTGGCCA
>CAZRXE010000346.1:0-1551 GCA_964603695.1 uncultured Heliomicrobium sp. | reverse complement strand
GGTGTGCAGGCGCAGGCCGGCATCGTTCGCCTCGAACTCGATCTGCGCGCCCGAACCCGGGAACCCGGGCCCGAATGCCAGGCCTTGCAGCTTCATGGCCGCGACCGCCTTGTGCCGTGCTAGTCCCGGTCTCCGCCGAGGATGCCGCCCAGGCCGCCCAGCAGGCTGCCCTGTTCCCCACCGGAGCCGCCGTCGCCCTTGGACACCGGCGCCTTTCGCATCGAAGACGCCGTCACGAATTACGGCGCTTATGACCAGGAATTCCAGATCATCTATCACGCTAATTACGCCGCGCCATTGCTGGAAGGCGGTAGCCGTTTCGTTGCCGCAGCCAAAGAAGTCCGCCCTTTCAATGCGCACGCGGCAAAAAGCCTGGCCACGTTTAACGAATACGTCGGACCAACCAAAGGCTTCATTGAGCAGGTGTACGGCATTCTTCCGTTCGCCGATGACAAAAACCGTACAACCGTCATGCTCAGGAACGCCGCCGGCGATAAGGCCGTCTCCATGAGTTATTCCATCGAACAGTTGCCGTACTTCACGCTCTGGAAAAACACCACTGCGATGGAAGAAGGCTACGTTACCGGCCTCGAACCCGGCACGGGCTTTCCCGCCAATCGCAGCATCGAACGCAAAGCCGGGCGCGTGCCCAAACTCAAACCCAACGAAACGCGCCGCTTCGCCATAGATTTCGGCATTCACGGCAGCAGGCAATCCGTCGAACAAACGGCGGCACAAATTTCCAAGCTGCAAGCCGGTCGCCAACCGCAACTAAACCCACAACCGATCAAGGTTGAATAACTCAACGCAGGAGAGAACAGTGACGGAAGAAAAAGACTTTACCGTAGATCAATTCGCCGCCGGAGTCCGCTACAAACTCGGCGGAAACTCCGGCCTCGATGCAACGATCAAGTTTGTTTTTGATTGCGGCAGCGTTGTTTACCTGGACGGCAAATCCTCGCCCAACGTCGTTCACCACAATGATGACCCGGCCGATGTCACGTTGCGATTGTCCATTGAAACGGTCAACAAGCTCTACCGGCAGGAACTCAATCCGATGATGGCGGTGATGAGCGGCAAGATCAAAATCGAAGGCAACGCGATGGCCGCCATGAAGCTGGGACAAGTTTTTAGTTGAGCCTTTACTCACGAAGCCACACAAAGATTTTCCCCTTCGTGAATCTTTGTGTGGCTTCGTGGATTGGATTCACTTTACGGCCATTGCTTTGTTCTGCTCATCCAACCAGGCTTTCAGCGGCGCAAAATAATCCAGAATGGCGGTGGCGTCCATTTTATCTTCGCCGGTCATGGCTTTCAGGGCTTCAGGCCAGGGGCGATTTTGTCCCATCGCCAGCATCGCTTTCAGCTTTGCGCCGACCTGTTTGTTGCCGTAAATCGAACAGCGATTGAGCGGACCTTTGTAGCCGGCTTCGCGACAGAGCGCGCGGTGAAACTGGAATTGCAGAATGTGCGCCAGAAAGTAGCGCGCGTAAGGCGTGTTGCCCGCCACGTGATATTTCGCGCCGGCGTCAAAGTCGTTTTCGCTGCGGG
>CAZRXE010000345.1:0-3710 GCA_964603695.1 uncultured Heliomicrobium sp. | reverse complement strand
GCCGTCGGCGCGATGCGATTCGCCTTCGTAGCGCATTGCGCCGTCTTTGTATTCGCCGGAAAAGTCCGCAGCCGTGCCGGTCGCGTCCACCCAGGTTTGCCGCCACTTGCCCAGATGTGCGTCATAAAAATTGAAACTCTTGCCTTGAAAGCCGCTTGCCTGCGCGTAGTTTTCATAAATGACGCAACTGCCCACAATGCGTTGAATGCTGCTGTCGGCGATTTTGCGGTTTTGCACAGTCACGTCCCATTCGCCGACCCAGAAATCGAATTGCTTATATTGCGGTTGGTCGGCGCAGGGCGCAGTCGGAACCTTGCCGGAGATGACGAACATCCGCCCGGAGCGAAAGCCTTTGATGTTGCTCCAGGTTGAAGTCAGCAGAAAATCAACCACGCCGTCGCCGTCCACATCGCCCACGCCAGTGGCGTCGAAGCCGAAAGTTTCGCCCGGCACGCGGCAGGTAATCGCGCGCAACAGGCTGCCGTCCTTGCCGGAATGCAAATAGACTTTGCCGCCGGATTGCGCCGCGCCCGCGTATTGCCACGCGCCGACGAGCAGATCGTCAAATCCGTCCCGGTTCACATCGCCGACATCGGCGGAACCTATGCCGAACGCGCCGCCCGGCACTTCGCCTGTCAGCGTGTGCAGCCGTCGCCCATCCGCGCCCGAATGCACGTAAACGCGGCCAGTGGCCGGGCCTTTGGCGGTGTTGGGAAAATCCGAAGCGTAAACGTCCGGCACTTTGTCGCCGTCCACATCGCCAACCACCGACGTGAACATCGCGCCCAGCGCCGCGCCGGTTTCATCGGATTCAATGATGAACTTCGGCTTGTCGCTTAATCCCGCGTAAACATAAACGCGCCCGTGCCCGTTGGTGCCCGCGCCCGGCGCGCCCGCCAGCAGAAAAGCGTGCTGATTGTTTTTATAACCCGCAACGATGCTGCCGAAAGCCGCGCCCGCCTTGTCGCCGTCGAGCTTCAACAGCAACGCGCCGTCTTTGCCGGAAAACACGTACGCTCGTCCAGCGCCTTGCCCGGCGGCATTGCTGCCCGGTGCGCCGACAATTACGTCGGCGTGTCCGTCGCCGTTTTGATCGCCAGCGCCGCTGACGCTGTTGCCGAAGCTTTCGCCGGCGTCAGCGCCGGAACTGAGTGTCAGCAGCGGCTTGCCGTCCTTGCCGGAAAAAACGAAGGCTTTGCCCGCGCCCGGCGCGCCCGCTATCACATCGGGGATGCCGTCGGCGTTGACATCGCCGGCACCTTCCAAACCGATGCCAAGATTGGTCGTGGCTGTTTCGCCGGTTTGCGTCCACAGCAGCTTGCCGCTCTTGCCGGAATAAACATAAACGCGCCCCGGTCCCGCCGGCTGTCCGTTTGCGCCATAAGTCGGCGCGGACGTAACGATGTCTTTAACCTTGTCGCCGTCCACGTCGCCGATGCCGCGCGCGATCCAACTGAACTGATCGCCTTTGGTTTCGGCTGTCCATTCGTGAATGATCTTGACCGGTTCGACAAACGGATTGGCGAAATCTTCCGGTTTGAAGAACAACTTTTCCCAACGCGCATCGCCGCGCAACGATTTGAAATCTTCGTTCGTTTGCAGCAAGTCCATGTCGTAAGCGCCTGAATCGCGCAATTGGCCAAGCAGCTTGAACGCTTCGTCCGAAGCGCCTTTTAACGCCTGCACGCCGGCGGCGCTGGGCAATGCCTGCAAACGGAGCGGACGCGCGGTAACGGCTTTCAGGTAAGCGGCCAGTGCTTTGTCCAGTTCGCCTTTCCGGCGATACGCATTGCCCAGCAGCAACAGCCCGGTGGTCGCCGAAGGATTGCGCTGGAAATACTCTTCCATCGTTTTGATCGCGCCGTCGTAGTCTTTGGCTTGGATAAGCCTCTGCGCCTGACTGACTTCAGCGGGCGTTTGCG
This sequence comes from uncultured Heliomicrobium sp., assembly GCA_964603695.1. GTDB lineage: Bacteria > Acidobacteriota > Blastocatellia > RBC074 > RBC074 > RBC074. The sequence continues at coordinate 1,788 of CAZRXE010000345.1, read as the reverse complement.
GCACTTGCGCCATTGCCGGCAGCAAGCAGGCCGCCGTCAGCCAGATCAGCGCGAAACAGCGTCTTTGCAAATTTCTGGTCATACAGGTTGCCTCGGAAAATGTATTTGGAGTTTCAGGCGCGCAGCCTGAAAGCAGGTCGGCAATATACGAGCTTCAGTTGGAGAAACCGAATCGAAGTTGGGTTGTGTTTACGATACCTCCACAGCCGTTACAAAAATTTACAAGTGCAAGCTGAGAGGATGTAGCGCGAGGTCGGCCTGCCAAAAAAAATGCGGGCAGAAATAATTCTTTCTCTCTTTCCGCCCGCACTTTTGCCGAAAAGTGAAAACCGCATCAACGAAAACTGATTCGGTATTCTTTACCGGTTTGCATTTTCAATCTGACAAGGCCGTCGGCAGTGGCTGGAATATTGACTGCTTTTCCGTTTTCGGTGATGGCGTAAATCTGTTGCCCGCGCGGCGCGCGCAGCTTGTGTTCGCCATTTACGGCGGGACGCAGTACAGCCAGCGTAGCCTTTCCCGCCTTCCACGCCAGATCAACGCCGACAGCGCCGCGCGCGCGCAGCCCTTTGATTTCGCCTTCCGGCCAGGCTGAAGGAAGCGCGGGCAGAAAATGAAGTTCGCCGGCGTGGCTTTGCAACAGCATCTCGGCCATTCCGGCGGTTCCGCCGAAATTGCCGTCAATCTGAAATGGCGGATGATTGTCGAGCAAATTTGGGTGCGTGGATTTGGCCAGCAACGCCGCGATATTTTCGTGCGCGGTATTGCCTTCTTCCAACCGCGCCCAGAAATTGATGATCCACGCGCGGCTCCAACCTGTGTGGCCGCTACCCGCCTGCAATCGGCGTTCGAGCGAAACACGCGCGGCTTTGGCCAGGTCGGGCGTGCCGCGCAACGTGATTTGATTGCCCGGATGCAGCGCGAACAAATGCGAAATGTGGCGATGGCCGGGATCCGGCTCGTCGTAATCTTCCATCCATTCCTGCAACTGCCCGTGCTTGCCGATTTTCAGCGGCAGCAATCGTGCCCGCGCCGCTTCGACTTTGGCGCGAAACGCGGCGTCGGCGTTGAGCAGCTTGCTCGCTTCGATTACGCGGCCAAACAGCGCGTGGACAATTTCATTATCCATCGTCGGTCCCAGGCAAAGCTTGGCCGACCAGCCGTCCGGCGCTTTGTAACGGTTTTCCGGAGAGATGGAAGGGCCTGTAATCAAGTGAACTTTGCCGTCGGCATCCGTCTGTTTCATCAGATAGTCCAGCAAAAACTCCGCCGCTTCTTTCATCACCGGATAAGCGCGCCGAGCCAGAAATTGGCGGTCGCGGGTGAAGTCGTAATGCTCCCACAAATGAAGACTGAGCCAGGCCGCACCCATCGGCCAGACGCCCGAACCGACGCCGTCAATCGGCACGGCGTGCCCCCAGGCATCTGTGTTGTGATGAATGACGAAACCACGCGCGCCATAAAGCGATTTCGCCACGCGGCGACCGTCTTCGCGGGCGTTGTCAATCAAGTCGAACAGCGGCTCGTGCAATTCGGAAAGATTGCAGACTTCCGCCGGCCAGTAATTCATTTCGGTGTTGATGTTGATGGTGAACTTGCTGTCCCACGAAGGTTCTAGCTTGTCGTTCCAGATGCCTTGCAGATTAGCGGCCAACGTTCCCGGACGGCTGCTGGCCATCAGCAGGTAACGTCCAAATTGAAAGTAGAGTGTCTCCAGCGCCAAGTCCGTTGCGCCTGCCTGCACGCGTCGCAATCGTTCATCGGTCGGCAGGTTGGGAACCGTTGCGG
>CAZRXE010000344.1:0-2969 GCA_964603695.1 uncultured Heliomicrobium sp. | reverse complement strand
GAAATCGCGGCATTGTCTTGCGCCGCTTTTCGTTCTCATCCACAATGCGCCTTCCGCTTTCAAGCCGGAAACTCTCACATAATCTGTCAAGTCAAGAAAGGAACTTTGCGCAGGCTGTCCCGAAGCCTGCTGCTGGGATTTGTTATGTCATTCGATCCGAAACACCTGAGTCACCTGATCACCAACGGCCGCGACCGCGCGCCGGCCCGCTCCATGCTCAAAGCCATCGGCTTCGACGATGAAGACCTGGCCAAACCGATCATCGGCGTCGCACACATGTGGATTGAAACCATGCCCTGCAATTTCAATCACCGCGATCTGGCCGCCAAAGTCAAAGAAGGCATTCGCGCCGCCGGCGCTACTCCGATGGAGTTCAACACCATCTCCATCAGCGACGGCGTGACGATGGGAACCGAAGGCATGAAAGCTTCGCTGGTCAGCCGCGATTTAATCGCCGATTCCATCGAACTGGTCGGACGCGGATATTTATTCGACGCGGTCATCGCCATTGTCGGCTGCGACAAGACCATTCCCGGCGCGGCGATGGGATTGATTCGACTGGATGTGCCAAGCCTGATTTTGTACAGCGGTTCGATTGCGCCCGGCGAACACCACGGACGCAAGCTGACCGTGCAGGACGTATTTGAAGCAGTCGGCGCGAACGCCGCCGGACGCATCACGAATCAGGAATTGCTGGAAATCGAAAATAAAGCCTGTCCCGGCGCGGGCGCTTGCGGCGGCCAATACACGGCCAACACGATGGCCATGGTCATGGAATTCATCGGCTTGGCCGTGATGGGCACGGGCAGCGTTTCGGCGGTGGATCCATTGAAGGAAAAAACCGCTTATGAAGCGGGCAAATACATCGTTGACCTGCTGCGACGCGGCACGCGCCCCAGCGACATTTTGAATCGCCAGACATTTGAAAACGCCATCGCGGGCGTGATGGCCACGGGCGGTTCGACCAACGCCGTGCTGCATTTGCTGGCCATGGCGCGCGAAGCGGGCGTGGAACTGACAATTGACGATTTCAACGCCATCAGCGACCGCACACCGATGATTGCCGACCTGAAACCCGGCGGAAAATACACCGCCATCGAATTGAGCCATGCAGGCGGCATCGGCCTGGTGGCGCGTCGTTTGGTCGAAGGCGGCTATCTGGACGGCAGCCAACTGACCGTCAGCGGCCTGACCGTCGCGCAGGAATCGGAACTGGCGGACGAAACGCCGGGACAGGACGTGGTTTACACCACGGAAAACCCGCTCAAACCCAATGGCGGCCTGGTCATCCTGAAAGGCAACCTCGCGCCGGAAGGTTCGGTAGTCAAACTCTCCGGCTTCGAGCGCAAAAAACATCAAGGCCCGGCGCGCGTTTTCGAGCGCGAAGAAGACGCCATGCACGCCGTCACCAGCAAACAAATTAAACCCGGCGACGTGGTCGTCATCCGCTACGAAGGCCCCAAAGGCGGCCCCGGCATGCGCGAAATGCTGGGCGTGACGGCGGCGATTGTCGGCGAAGGCCTGGGCGAAAGCGTGGCGCTGATGACCGACGGCCGCTTCAGCGGCGCAACCAAAGGCTTATGCGTCGGCCACATCGCGCCCGAAGCCTTTGCCGGCGGCCCGATTGCCGCCCTGCGTGAAGGTGACATCGTCACCATTGATTTGGCCGCGCGCACGCTCGATGTCGAATTGACCGATGAGGAAATCCGGCAGCGTCTGACGGAATGGAAAGCGCCTGAACCACGCTACAAAACCGGCGTCTTCGCCAAATACAGCGCCTTGGTTTCGTCAGCTTCCGAAGGCGCGATTACGCATCCGAAGTAATCCACCATGGCTGCCAAAGACATCTACCACGCTCATGTCAGGAAGGCGCTCGAAGGCGACGGCTGGACAATCACTCACGACCCACTGACGCTTACTTCATTCGTCAACCGCACGTCTCTGAGTTTTTAGAAACAGAGCGCGTGCGGTTGCTGATTTTTGATCCGCAAACTGAAGAGGTTGTTCAATGGATAGACTGGAACAATATCGAAGCATCATCGAAAAAGTTCTGACCGCACGCATCAATGATCTAAAAGATTTCCCCGACCTGCGCGACAAAACGGTTTTCGACCGCCGCACTGACAGTTATCTGCTGTTGCGACAAGGTTGGGAGAAATCGCGCCACATCCACGCCATCATCGTTCATCTGGAAATTCTCAACGACAAAATCTGGGTACAAGAAGATTGGACGGAACACGGTGTCGCCGCTGATTTGGAAGAGGCCGGTGTTCCGAAGAGCGAAATCGTCTTGGGCTTTCAACCGCCTCAGGTGCGGCCTTACACGGAATATGCCGGAGCTTGAAGCCTGCTAATAGCAGGCTTCAAGCTGCTTCCTTGTTCAATGGGCTTGCGGCTTTTAGGCAACAAGTAGAGGTTTTATTTTATCTGGTCGATGGATTCGAGGTCAGCTGACAATGTGGGAAAAAGAGCCTGCTGCTGCTTTTTTAGATTCACGTTTTTCAAAAGCAGCAAAGGGGGATCGGTTTTATCACGACATGATGGATGATTTTGATTGTCTGCATTGCGGCAGAAATTGATGAAATAAAGTGCAGAGATCATTTCATTATTGATGGGTTGTTTCGTTTTCGCTGATTTTGATGATCTGTTAATGCACGGAGGCCTTAATCGGTGAGGCATTGACTCACAATACTTGTCGAGAGTTGAATCTGCAAAATTGGCAAGGACTTCGCCTGATTTATCAAGAACAACTTTAGACTTTTCTGACAGCGAGTCAAAAGTCTCTTTGTTTTCAAGGTACACCCTGATAGCCGTCCAAGTTGGTTTACCGATAAACCTCGCACCTTTGCAGACCAAAGTAGTAAAGCCCGCTAACAGACAAAATATTATTGTCACAAACCTTAAGCTGAGTGTGACTGTTGAGACGACTTTCATTAAGCTGAGTGTGACTGTTGAGACGACTTTCATTA
>CAZRXE010000343.1:0-3509 GCA_964603695.1 uncultured Heliomicrobium sp. | reverse complement strand
CAGGCCGGAAAGTTTCGAATGCATCTCCGCGCCGCCCAAGGATTCTTCATCCACGATTTCGCCCGTTGCCATTTTGACCAGCGGCGGCCCGCCCAAAAAGACCTGCGCCTGTTTTTTGACCATCACGACGTAATCGGACATTCCGGGCAGATACGCGCCGCCCGCCGTGGAATTACCGAAAACGACGCTGATGCTGGGAATGCGCGCTTTTGAACGGCGCGTGATCTCCTTGAAGCCCGCGCCGCCCGGTACAAAGATTTTGTGCTGCACAGGCAAATCGGCCCCGGCGGATTCGACCAGCGAAATCGAAGGCAGATGATTCGTGGCGACGATTTCGGCCAGCCGGGCGTTTTTGCGCGAACCGATTTCGCTGACTGCACCGCCTTTGACGGTGGCTTCGTTGGCGATGATGAAGCATTGCCGACCTGACACCAGCCCGATGCCGCCGACCACGCCCGCTCCGACGAATTCGTTTTCCATCGCCACACCGGCCAGCGGCGCGATTTCCAGAAAGTACGAGCCTTCGTCCAGCAGCATTTCAATGCGTTCGCGGGGCAACAGCTTGCCGCGCGCAATGTGGCGTTTGACGTATTGCTCGCCGCCTCCGAGCGTGGACTTTCTCAACTCTTCCTTTAGCCGCTCGACGCTGGCTGCATTGGCCGCGTAATTCGAGTGATAGCTTTCGGATTTCGTGTCAATAAATGATTTGATCGGTTGCATGCTGGTTTACTCAGTGTTTGAAATTGTTTGAGCGTTCGTGGCAGCGAGTTTTTAGTATGAGCGGCGGAGAAAGTAAACGTGTCGCTGCCTGAAGTGATGACGCCGGCCATTGTGTTGTCATGGCGATTGGCGGAAAAGTTTTGATTGTGTTCCTCTTGGGACGAACCATGCCGCCGAAAAACTTGCAGCCGCAGCCTGTCGTAACGTAGGCTCAGTTTCCGTCCGCGAAAATCTGATTACAACGGAAAGACTCAATGACAAGACTCATCACGTGTACCTTATTGCTGATGGTTTGCGCTTCTGTTTGCCTGTCGCAGCAGGCCGACAAACAAGCGTCGCCGGAAAAACAAAGCGCCGAAGACGCAAAGCCCGCCGATGCAGGCAAGCGCGTCGAATTGAATATGCTTGGCAAGACGGATTCGGCTTCGGGCGAAAGCCGGCGCAATGAAAACGTCCAATTCAATCTGGTGGATAACGGCGCGCTCAAGGAACTCAATGTGCGGCTCGGCACGACGGCGACCATCGTTCGCGAATTCAATCCGGTCAGCAATTATTTTGGCTCGGAGTTCGGCAACGCGCCACGTGCGGCGATTTCCTTGCCGTCCGCGTTGCGTTCGGGTTTTCATGGCCAGCTTCACGAAGGCCATCTGAACAGCATCTTCACCGCGCGGTCGTTTTTTCAGGTCGGCACAGTCAAACCCGCGCGCGAAAACGATTATGGTTTCAATGCCGGATTCGACCTGAGCCGTCGCACGAAGTTTTTCCTCGATGTCGGCCAGCAAAAGATTCGCGGCATGGTCAACGGCAACGTGCTGGTTCCGAAGCCGGATGAACGCACACCGCTCACCAATGATCCGGCGACGCGCGCTCTGGTGACGAAGTTTCTGGCGGCTTATCCGGCGGAGCTTCCCAACCGTACAGACATCAACGAACGCGCGCTGAACACCAACGCGCCGCAGGCCATCAACAACAATCAGGCGAACTTCCGGCTGGATCAAACCCTGACGAAACGCGATTCGTTGGCGCTGCAATACCAATTCACTTCGCAAAACGTGGACGCTTTTCAGTTCGTGGCCGGGCAGAATCCGAACACCGACACCAAATCCCACACGGCGCGCACTGCCTGGACGCGCAGTTGGAACGCGAAAACCGTCAGTACGGCATTGCTTGCTTACGAGCGCGTCAGTTCGCTGCTCGAACCGGAAAAGAACGCAGTCGGGCCATTCATTTTGATTGCCGGACTGACGGGCCTGGGGCCGGACGGAATGATTCCGATTGATCGCGTGCAAAATCAGATTCGCACGGCGTTTCAATTGCGTCGCACCGAAGGCAAACACAACCTGACCGCCGGCGCGGCGATGATTCGCCGTCAGGTGAACAGCAGCGAAACCGACGTGCATCGCGGATTCTTTTCCTTCAACAATGATTTCAAGGACGAGGCCGGAAACCCCCGCACTGCCATCACCAATCTCAGACTCGGCACGCCTTCGCAACACATTCGCTCCATCGGAAACATCTACCGCCGCTTTCGCCAATGGGAAGGGCAGTTTTATGGCGGCGACAGTTGGCAACCGACGCAGCGGCTGAGCCTGCAACTGGGATTGCGCTGGCAGCCGACGACCAAACCTGTCGAAGTGGATAATCTGAACGTGCTTCCATTCGACAGCGATTTGAACAACTTCGCGCCGACAGTCGGTTTTGCTTATCGAATGCCGGGCAAGCTTGGAATTTTTCGCGGTGCTTATGGCTTGCATTTCGGCGAAATCTTTTTCGTCAGCTATCAGCAGATTCGTTTCAGTCCGCCGCTCAACAACAAAGTTGTCGTCGTCGCGCCGGAAAGTTTGCTCAATCCGTTTCAAGGCAAGATCGGCAAACCGACGGTTTACGCGCTTGACCCGGAATTGGCGACGCCGTATTCGCATCAGTACAACCTCAGTTGGGAGCCTGAATGGAACAAGAAGGCGCGGTTGCAGTTCGGCTATGTCGGCAGCCGATCTCATAAATTGTTGACGCTGTGGTATCTGAATCGCGCGCATCCGTTGGCGGACGTGTCGAAAATCACGACGGCGACGATCAACGACCGCCGCGCGAATCAGGACATAGCCGATTTGCGGCTGACGGTGAACGGTTCGCGCGGCTATTTCGACGCGGCGCGCGCTTCGCTGGTGTTGCCGAACTGGCACGGCCTGACGCTGGATGCTTCGTATTGGTTCAGCAAGGCGATTGATCTGGGCGCGAGTTACACCAACACCGCCAATGAAAGCGATTCGCGCAAATCGCGCAGTCAGTCGGAGTTCGTCACTCAGCGCGATATGAAAGGCCTGAGTGATTTCGATCAAACGCACGCCTTTTTGTTACGGACGAGTTACGTTTTCAAAGCGCCGAAATTCAACCGCGCGTTTTCAGCGATTGCGGACGGCTGGAATTTTTCGACCGTGGTGCTGGTCAAGACCGGAATTCCTTTCAATCTTTCGACCGGTTCGGACGGCCCAGGATTCGGCAACGTGGACGGCAACGGCGGCGACCGCCCGATTCTGCTCGACCCTTCGATTCTGGGGCGAACGATTGCCGACCCGGACACTTCGCGGCAACTGCTGCCGCGTGGCGCGTTTCGCTTCATCAAGCCGGAAGAGATCGCCATGCTTGGCGAACGCGGTTCGCTGGGGCGCAACGTTTTCCGCAAAGGCCCGATCCGCAACGTCAACGCTCAAGCGTCGCGTTCGTGGGCTTTCAAACACGATTTGCGGCTGACCTTCCGCGCCGAATCCAACAACCTGTTCAACACACCG
>CAZRXE010000342.1:0-2206 GCA_964603695.1 uncultured Heliomicrobium sp. | reverse complement strand
CACAGCCTGAGCAATAAACGTCATCAGGAACAAAGCCATGATGACCGTAATCAAGCCCTGCTCGAAAAATTCTCGAATGCCGGATTTCGGCGGCCCATAAAGCGGTTGGTTGGATTTTGTCTCAGCCATTCTTTTGATGTTTCCAGATAATTTCTGATTTTTGTACTCAGGCAATTTACACGATCTTTCGGCTGTCGAGAATCCGCGTGGGAAATTTTGTCTTGGTCTACCTTGCAAGTTTCCCGGATGTCGGCAAACTCGGCGGCGCTGAGAAATTCATCCGAAGAGAACAATCTATGCGCGCAATTCTGCAACGAGTCACCAAAGGAAAAGTCACTGTAGAGGAAAACGTCACTGGCGAAATCCGCGCCGGTTTGGTGGTGTTGCTTGGCGTCGGAGCCGGCGACACCGAAGTCGAAGTCGAGGTACTGGCAAACAAAATCGCCAACTTGCGAATCTTCACGGACGCCGAAGGCAAGTTCAATTTGTCGGCGTTGGACGTGAAAGCCGAAATGCTGGTGGTTTCGCAATTCACGCTGTTTGCCGATTGTCGCAAAGGCCGCCGACCGAGTTTCACGGACGCCGCGCGGCCTGAATTGGCCGTGCCGCTTTACGAAAGCTTTGTCGAGCGATCGCGAGCGATGGGCTTCAAGGTCGAAACCGGCGTTTTTCAGGCCGACATGCTGGTTGAAATTCACAACACTGGGCCGGTGACCATCTGGCTGGATACGAACGAGCTTTCGCGCGGGAAGTGATTAGCCTTTGATCAATTCGGCAATGGCCTGGACGGTTCGCGCTGTCGCGCCGCGATTGTCTTCGATGGCTTGGCGGGCGTTCGCGCCGAGTTGTCGAGCGCGGGCCTGATCCCGAAGCAGTTCGGCGAAGCTGCGGCTCAACTCTTGAATTTGTTCGGTGGCGTTCGTTGCCGGCAGTTGAATCAAGGCTTCGCGTCGCAAAAACTCTTTCGTGATGTCGCGGAAATTGTGCATGTGCGGGCCAACGATGATCGGTTTGGCGAACAGCGCCGCTTCCAGAATGTTATGGCCGCCCACCATAACCAGGCTCCCGCCGATAAAGACCACGGAAGCGAAACGATAAATCGCCGCCAGTTCGCCGATGGAATCCAGCAAAATGATTTGGGCGTCTTTTCCTGATTCACCGGCAGCGGAACGTCGTGAGACTTTCATTCCTGACGCTTCGAGCAACGCGGCCACCGCGCCGAATCGTTCGGGATGGCGCGGCGCAATCAGCAGGCGCGTATTCGCCAATTCGTCCGCTTTCAGCAATTGCGTGAAAGCCTCCAACACTCTTCGCTCTTCGTCTTCGCTGGTGCTGCCCGCGACAATCAGCGGCGCGGCGGTCAACGCAAAAATCGTTTCCAGTTGCCGTGCGGTCTCATCCAGCTTCGGCGACGGATCGCCGAGGTCGTATTTTAGATTTCCGCCGACGCTGACTTGCCCGGCGGGTGCGCCCAGCGCCAACGCGCGTTCGGCGTCAATCCGGCTCTGCGCCAGAAACTGCGTCGCCAATCCATAAAGCCTGCGCACAAAAAAAACGAATTTCCGGGAGCGGGGAAATGAACGGTCGGAGATTCGCCCATTGACGACAATCCTCGGAATTTGCCGCAGGCGGCATTCATCCAAAAAGTTCAGCCACAATTCCGATTCCATCAAAATGACGATTTGCGGCTGAACGGCATCGAGCGCGCGGCGAACAGTAAACTTCCAGTCGAAAGGGAAATAACAAACGCCGTCAGCTTCCGGCAACCGTTCGCGCGCCACCGCCTGACCAGTCATGGTCGTTGTCGAAACAATCAACCGATGTTGCGGAAACCGCTTGCGCAACGCAGCCAGCAAAGGTTTTGCCGCCAATGTTTCGCCCACCGAAACCGCATGCAGCCAGATGGACGGCCTTGTTCCATCCGCCGCCAACACAGGTTTGAGCCACAATCGCCCGCGCAGATTGCCCAGATATTTCCGATTGAAAATGGCTTGATAAGCGAAATAAGGCAGGAGCGCGAAAAAGGCCAGTGTGTAAATAAGGCTGTAAAGGGGCTGCATCAGTGGTCAATCGTAGGTCATCAGTTGTCAGTTGTGCGACTTGCAACTGACAACTGATGACAAACTACTTCGCGCGTTCCATGTACCGACCTTCGTTGGTATCCACACGGATCTTGTCGCCTTCCTTGATGAACGCGGGAACCTGG
>CAZRXE010000341.1:0-2697 GCA_964603695.1 uncultured Heliomicrobium sp. | reverse complement strand
GGTTGGCCTGGAACAGACGCCCGCGCGGGCCGGAACAAAGCCTGGCGCAAACCTGGACGGCGCTGGGGCCGCAACCGACCAATTCTTTTTTTCCCACTAATTGGGGTAATACCAGCGGGCGCATCAACGCCATCGCCGTCTCGCCCGCCAATACAAATTTAATTCTGCTCGGCAGCGCAACAGGCGGCATCTGGCGTTCGACCGACGGTGCGAACTTCGCTCCGGTCAGCGACAATCAGGTTGATCTGGGCGTCGGGTCAATCGCTTTTGCGCCGAGCAATTCTTCAATCGTATATGCTGGAATGGGCGACCCGAAGGGCGGCTATTTGGGTAGTGGCGTACTCAAATCCACCGACTCCGGGGCGACCTGGACGCGCGTCAGCAACAACACACTGCCCTCTCCGGGGGAAACGTATAAAATCGCCGTCAGCCCAACCGACCCTAATCGCGTTTATCTAGCCCAGTACGCGGCGCTTTCGGGCAGCACCATTTTTTCGAGCGGCTTCTTTTACTCGACCGACGGCGGCGTCAATTGGACGCGCACGTTGGCGGGATTGCCGCGCGATCTGGTCATTCATCCGACCGTTTCCTCCACGCTTTATCTGGCAATGAATCGAGTGGACGAAGCGGGCAGTCCGCTGCCGGGAATTTATCGTTCGACCGACAGCGGTCTGACCTGGACCCGCATTTACACTTCACCGTTTACGACAACCTACGACATCCGCGTGGCCGTCACTCCTGCCAATTCCCAAGTGATTTATGTTTACTCAGGCGGCGTCACCGGCTCGACCTTCGACATCCGCGTTGAAGTAAGCGCCAATGGCGGCGCGTCGTTCACGAATCTGGGCGCGCCCGGAGTTGACCGCGGACAGTTCGGCTACAACACCTACATTCAAGTCAGCCCCAGCGACGCCAACACCGTTTATCTTGGCACACGCGACATTTTCAAAAGCACCAATGGCGGCATCAGCTACGTCAACCTGACAAACAACTTCAATTCGGGGGGCGGCTACACGCCGAACAGTTCGACGCTTCATCCGGACCAACACAGCCTGGCTTTTTTGCCCGGCAACGCTGCGACGATCTTCGCCGGCTGCGACGGCGGCCTTTACAAATCCACAAACGGCGGCACGAGCTTCACTTCGCTCAACAACACGCTCCGGCTGAGCATGTTCATCGGCCTGACGCTGCACCCGACCGATGCCGCGCGCACTTACGGCGGCACGCAGGACAACGGCACGCAAAAGCGATTGACGACGGGCGCGCCCGCCGCGTGGCGCGAATTCGCGACTGGGGACGGAGGCCGCGTGGTGGTCAACCCGCTCAATCCGAGTACGGTCTTTCCGACATACGTAGGCGGCGTCGTTTTCCGCTACGAAAACAATGGCGACACTTTCGGCGCGCAAATCGCGAGTGATTCCACCTTCGGCGAAGGCACGAACCATCGCATCGCTTTTTATCCGCCGTTTGTCGGCAACGGCGTCACTTCAACGCTTTATTTCGGAACCTGGCGGCTGTTCACGAGCACCAATCTGGGCGCTTCGTGGAGCGCGCCGGGAGGAACCTTCGATCAAACCAAAGGCGGGGGCGACGTTCTGAGCGCGCTGGCCGTTTCACGCTCGAACAACAACGTCATTTACTCCGGCTCGGCGCAGGGGCGCGCGATGGTCAGCCAAAATGGCGGTGCTTCCTGGACGGACATCACAACCGGATTGCCCAATCGCTTTATTACCAGCATCACCGTTCACCCAACCATTCCGTCAACGGCGTATCTGACAGTTTCCGGCTACGGCAGCGGCCATGTTTTCAAGACGACCAACACCGGAGCGAGTTGGTCGGATGTGAGCGGTAATCTGCCGAACATCCCGACCAATGCCCTGGCATTTGCGCCGCTCGATCCGAACACGGTTTACGCCGGAACGGACGTTGGCGTTTTCAGTTCGGCCTCGGGCGGCACGACCTGGACGACTTTCAATCCCGGCCTGCCCCCGGCCATCGTCATGGCTTTCACCACACAAACTTCGGGAACCGTTCAACTGGGCACTTATGGGCGCGGCGCTTACGAGTTGACCACGACCAACACCTGTCCACCGCCGACTACAATCACGGTTGGGCAAACCATTAGCGGGCAACTACAGACGGGCGACTGTGCGCTTAACGACGGCAGCTTTTACGACCAGTACACCTTCACGGCCACCGCCGGCCAACAGGTAGCCATCAGTCTCAACTCGTCAGCCTTTGACGCGTATCTTTTCCTGCTCGATGCGGCAGGCGGGACAGTGGCTTCGGATGACGATGGCGGCGGCGGCACGAATGCGCGCATTCCGGCAGGCACAGGCTTTCTGACCTTGGCGGCGGGAACCTATACGATCTATGCCAATTCGTTTAACGCCGGCGCGACGGGAGCCTACACGCTCACACTCTCATCGCCTTGCTCAACTATCAACATCTCGCCGACCGGCTTGCCTGGCGGCACGGTGGGCACGAGCTATTCGCAAACCTTGAGCGCGAGCGGCGGCACGGGGTCTTACACTTTCGCGCTCGATTCCGGCGCTTTGCCTACAGGCTTGAATCTGGTGTCGGGCGTCATCAGCGGCACACCATCCGTATCCGGCACATTCAATTTCACCATTCGCGCCACTGATAGCCTCGGTTGTGTGGGGACACGGGCCTACACCGTGGCGATCACCAGCGGCG
>CAZRXE010000340.1:0-5101 GCA_964603695.1 uncultured Heliomicrobium sp. | reverse complement strand
GCACCACCCATTCATTGATCTGGCTGGAATCAATCAGCCCTGTGGAAACGGTTTTGGCCACGGCGTGCGTGCCGACGAAGAAGGCTATGAAATTGAAAAAAGCGGCCAGAGCGACGGCTTTGCCAGGTGTGAGAACGCGCGTGGAGACAACCGTGGCAATGGAGTTGGCGGCGTCGTGAAATCCGTTGGTGTAATCGAAGGCGAGCGCCAGAAGGACAATGATCGAAACAAGCACAAAAGTACTGTTCATACGCACCTCTGCTGATGAAAATCCATAACTCGAATTGGGGATTCGGTGAATGATTTGTTCGCCATTAAGCGTTTTTCAGTACGATGGCTTCCAGCACGTTGGCCACGTCCTCGGCTTTGTCAATCATCCGTTCCATCTTCTCGTAAATCTCTTTCATCTTGATGATGATGATCGGGTCTTTTTCTTCGGCAAAGAGTTTTTCGACGGCTTCGTGGTGATATACATCACCTTCGTTTTCCAGCGTGTGGATGGCAATGCAATCTTGCAGCACCTGATCGCCGTTGTTGCCGAGCGAGCGAATGGCTTGTTGCAAATGCGCGGTCAGCCGCACCATCACGTCCGTCATTTTGCGTGCGTGTTCGGTGGATTGATCCACGTGATAAAGCATGACCCGTTTGGCGGTGTATTCGATGGCGTCCACGATGTCGTCCATGCCGCTGGCCAGCGCGTGAATGTCTTCGCGGTCAATGGGAGTGATGAATGTTTGATTGAGCTTTTTGATGATCTCGTGGGTAATTTCGTCGCAGGTGTGTTCAACGGCTTTGATCTTGTCGGCGTAATTGGAGCGATTGTTGAAATCGGAAAACAGATTTTGCAGCAGCTTCGCTGCGTCGGTCAGTTGAGACGCGAGTTGATTGAACAACTCGAAATACTTTTCTTCTTTGGGCAACAAGCCAAACATAGGGTTTCTCCTTCAAAAATAAACAACTTGCCGTTTTTTGCGGATCGGTGATCCAGCCTAAACAAGTCGCGAAGTATACAGCCTCGGTTACGTTCTGAGAATCAAGCATCCACCGCGCGCGAAAGATTTAAGACTCGCATAACAGTGCCGAAAAAATAATTCTAAGTGTCTTACGGTTATGGCACCGAGGTTGCAATCGCCAGGCTGCCCGAAGACGCTCTGCTTTTGGAGCGAACAAAAAACATAAGGAAAAAGAATCAAGGAGTGGAAGTAATGCAACGAGTTGGACTGATTTTATGGAGAGTTTTGAAAGTCGCCCCAATCCTGGGTTACGCCTTTGTGATTGCCGGAGCGCCTGCCGTTTTGCGACGCAAGGGCTACGTTTTAGGGATGTTAGCCGTCGCTTTAGATTTGCTGCCGATCATTTGCCTGATTAAAGCCGGCGTCGAAATCTTCACCGGCGACCTGATTCCGGATAAATTCCAGCCCGCCAACAACCCCGGTTTTGAAGTTGCCGCCTAGCGCCGCCTGCCCGATCCCCTCCCCGCTGCCTCCTTCCTCAAATCCCTGCTGTCCACTTTCCGCGACGAACCCCTGTCCACGAAGAGCGACGATAGCTTTCATCTTGGCATCAACAAACTTGCCAGGCTTAAACCTGTCAGCGGTGAGTATTGAGAAAGGAAGCTTCCTGTAAAGAATACTCTGCCCGTGTAACAATTACCGCTGCTGAGGCTCAATAACCGGTGTTCGGGCATTAGTGCTGAGACCTATTTCAGGTTTTTCTGAATCAGGCCGGCGAGCGATTCCGCCTGGCGTTGAATGATTGTTTCGTCCTGTCCTTCGATCATCACGCGCGCCAGGTTTTCCGTGCCGGAATAGCGCACCAACAAACGCCCTTTGCCTACCAGTTCGTTTTCCAGTTCGCTGATGGCGGCGTTGATTTCAGAAACGGTATCGAGCGGCGGTTTGCGCGCGACGCGGACGTTGATGACGATTTGTGGATAGCGCGTGAAACCGCAGGCCAGCGCGCTCAGACTGCGTTTCGTTTCCGCCATTACGCGCAACACTTCCAGCGCGGAGATCATTCCGTCCCCAGCCAAACTGATTTCAGGAAAGATGATGTGGCCGGATTGCTCGCCGCCGATGCTGCCGCCGTTTTTCAATAACTCATCCAGCACGTTTTTATCGCCGACTGCTGTCCGCGCCAATGTGATGCCGCGTTCGGCCAGGGCGACTTCCAACCCCAGATTGCTCATCACCGTGGCGACCACTCGATTGCCGCTCAGCTTTTGCTGTTGCGACAGATATTCGGCCATCACGAATAAAATCTGATCGCCATCCACTAACTGCCCGCGTTCATCCACCATCAGTAAACGATCCGCATCGCCGTCAAACGCCAAACCGGCGTCGGCGCGCGCCGCAATCACCGCCTGTTGCAGCTTTTCGGGATGTAGCGAGCCGCAATCCAGATTGATGTTGCGCCCGTTCGGTTCAGCGTTGATGACAGTCAAGTCCGCGCCGAGGCTGGCAAAGAGTTTCGGTGCCAGTTCAGAAGACGCGCCGTTGGCGCAGTCAACCATCAGCTTCAAACCTGTCAGATTCAATCCCGCGCCGATTTCTTCGCGCAGGAATGCCAGATACTTTTCCTTCAATCCGGCGTCGGTTTCGATGACGGTGTCGGCGATGGGCGGAAAGCTTGAAGCCTCCGCTTCCAGGTCTTGTTCGATGGTTTGTTCTGCGGTGTCGTCCATTTTCTGTCCCGAAGGCGCGAAAACCTTGATGCCGTTGTCCTGATATGGATTGTGCGAAGCGGAGATGACCACGCCGGCATCGGCATTGAGCATCCGCGTCAGATACGCCACGCCCGGAGTGGTGATGACGCCGGCGGAAATTGCTTGTCCGGCGGCGGTGATGACGCCACGCGCCAGGGCCGCCTCGATCCAGTCGCCGGATTCGCGCGTGTCCCGCCCGATCAAAACCTGCGGTACGCGCCCTAATCTGGCGGTCAACTCTTTCGCCAGGGAATAGCCGATCCGTTCAATTGTTGCTTCATTGAGCGGATGTTCGCCCGCCACGCCTCGAATGCCGTCCGTGCCAAAGAACTTTCCCATAATTACTTTTTGAACCTTACCTCGTTTGGAATGATGTTTTTGATTTCAATGCGCTTGTCCGCATTGGGCGGCAGGATGATGTTAGGGCGAGCGCTATCGTTGCCATTCCGTTCGCCGTTAATTTCGGCACGCAGGTCTTTCGCCTGCAAGGCGTTTAACACGGAGTTTGGGCCGAACAATTCAACATCAACGGTATTAGTCAGCAAGCGTCCGCCGGCAGGTTGATTAATCCAGGAAACCGGAACACCGGAAAAATGATGAAAGCCGCGTCGCTCTCCGATTTGAAACGACAGCCTGACGGGACTCGGCGTCAACACGCGCAAGGATTTGTGCGGCGTTTCCACGTCCACCAGCGCCTGAAAATCTTCGCTGTGACCGCTCAAATTGATGGTTTCGGTCAGCAGCCGCCCGACTTTGTTTAATTGCGATTGCGGGCCTTCGATGTCAATTTCCGTTGGTTCGGCGCTGATGCGGTAAATTTCCAGGCCGTCGGCAAGCTGTCCCATAAACTGCGCTTCGACCGCGACTCGCTTTCTTAGCTTCGGTTCGAGCAGCAAACGAATGCTGGCCGGTTCGATCTGCACGACTTCTATGTTGTTGTCCGGCAGCGAAACGTCGCTGGAGTGAAGCTGCACGACGCGCTCGCCGGGTTCTTTGTTCGTCAGGTCGGCAATGACTGAAAGCTGCGCCGGCGTCAGGCTTCGCACCAGATCGCGCGGCCCGCGCACGCGCACGCTGACCGTTTGTTCCACGTCGCCGCTGATTTCCAGGTTGGAACCCAAACCTCTGTATTCCAGCGGCACATTGAAAAGCTTCACATCGCTGAGCGGTTGCCGGGAGACGGCGAACAACAAAATCGCCAGTGCCAGCGCCAGCAGCTTTAGTCCTTTGTGCTCGATGTGAATGTGGCGCACGCGCCGCCACAAACGCGAAGGCGAGAGCTGCCGCCAAAGACCCGTCCGCGTCATAACGTTGTGTTCTCCTCTACTTCCTCGCCGGAGACCTGGCGAGCCGATTCGGAAGACGCGTGTCGTCCGCGTTTGCGCGCGGCGACCAGTTCGTCAATTTCGCGTTCGCGTTCGCGCTCTTCAGTTTCCAGCTCTTCGGATTCTTCCTCGCTGCGCCAGGGTTCCATCGCCTGTTGAATCATCCGCCGCAACCGCGGCCCGTCCAGGTTGCGTTTCAAGCGGCCTTCAATCGCAAAGGAAATGACGCCGGTTTCTTCCGACACTATGACCGCAAAAGCGTCGCTGTCTTCAGTCACGCCGATGGCCGAACGATGCCGAGTGCCGAGTTCGCGCGACACCAGAGGGTTTTGCGTCAGCGGCAAAAAACAGCAGGCCGCCGCCACGCGGTTGTTGCTGATGATGACAGCGCCGTCGTGCAAGGTCGTGTTCTTGTTGAAGATCGTCACCAATAAATCGTAGCTGATGCGCGCGTCCAGCCGAATGCCGCTTTCAATGTAGGTTTTCAAACCCACATCGCGCTCGAAGATAATCAACGCGCCGAGCTTTTCCGAAGCCAGCGTGGTCGCCGCCAACACAACCTCGTCATACCATTCTGGGCCGAACGGATTTTTCGCGCGCTGTTGTTTGCGGATGAAAGGCAGGCCGATGTTGTTTCCCAACCTGGTAAGCGCCGCGCGAATTTCCTGCTGAAACAAAACGATCACGGCGAAACCCATGTAAACCGCCGCGTTGCGCAAAACCCATTGAACGGTGCTGAGTCCGAAGCGGCTGGAAATGCCATAGAGCAGGCCGACCAGAATTAATCCTACGCCCATTTGGACGGCACGAGTCCCGTGCACCAGCCTGAGCAATTCATAAATCAGGAAGGCGACAATGAGAATATCTATCAAGTGCCTGAATTGCTGCACGTGCAAAATCCAGTTCACCCATGACCACAAATCGTGCATAAGTCCAGCTTCGTCCGTGAAATCCGTGTTGTTGTTTGGGGAGCCAAGAATACCACAAGCCCGCCGAACTTCTTTGCCAGACTCCGGCGTTGTGACGTTGGATGAGTTTTGCTAGACTGCGCGCCGTGCGCCAACCCCCGGCT
>CAZRXE010000339.1:0-3867 GCA_964603695.1 uncultured Heliomicrobium sp. | reverse complement strand
CTCCACGCCACCAACAGGCGCGTGACTTCATGTGTGGAAGAAGCTTCCATTCGATTCGCCTCGATTTGTTCTGGAAATTGCTGGTACTGCTGACCGGACGGCGGGCAATCTAACACACGTTTTTCCGACGCGCTATTTTTTCAACTTTCTTTGGCCGCTTTTCCCGCCGCTCTGCGCCTTAGTCAGCAGAGGCAATCAAGCCTCGAATGCCAAACCACAGGAGAATACCAATGAAACAAAAGATTACTTTGGTCGTGATTTTATTTGCGCTGACCACGATCGGGATCGGCCAATCCAAGCCAAACCTTAACGGAACCTGGGTACGAAAAAGCGCGCCGGATGCTGAGAAGAACAAACAGGATATGGTCATCCAGCTCGAAGGCGACAATATCCACCTCGTGTATCACATTGAAGACGGATGGAAACGAACACTCGATCTGAAGGGCAAAACGGATGGGAAACCACATCCTCAAACGGCATTAAATGCGCCTGCAACATTGATTACTCGATGGGACGGGGCGGACTTTGTGCTTGAAATTATTCGGGAGCTGACTGGCGGTTACATTCATAGCCGCCGCCAATTCAAATTTTCTGCCGATGGGAAATCGTTTACGACCAAAGCCACCTACCTTTTGAAAGATGGAAAAGTAAGAAACACCGAGTCCGAAACCTGGGAAAAACAATAGCTCACAAAACGGCCTGATTATGGTTCGGTAGCCAAAGCTTATGCCTTGTCGCCCCAACTTAAGGAGAATATAAAATGAATAACACCGTTCATGCTCGTTTCGCTTGCCTGCATATCATGATTATGTTGATCGCAGTCCTGCTCTGTGGCCTCAGCACGATACAGGCCCAAACCACCCAATTCACTTATCAAGGCCGCTTGACCGATGGCGGCAGTCCCGCCAATGGCTCGTATGACCTGCAAATCAAACTCTATGACGCGCTGACTGGCGGGAATCAGATCGGTGTAACGAACCCGTTCAATGGCATAGCGGTGACGGGCGGCGTATTCACCGTGACGCTGGATTTTGGCGCAGCAGCATTTCCGGGAGCCAACCGCTGGGCCGAAATCAGCGCACGGCCAGCCGGGAACGGCACGTTTACCACGCTGACACCTCGCCAGCCAGTGACTTCGACGCCTTATGCGATCAGGAGTCTGGGCGCTGCCTCTGCCGATACCTTGTCGTCAAATTGCGCCGGATGCGTGACAGATACCCATGTCACAGCAATAGCCGGGAGCAAGGTGACGGGCAAGATTCCGGCGGCAGCCATACCTGCGGGCAGCAATGATTACATTCAAAACACGACCACGCAGCAGGCTGGCAGCAACTTCAATATCAGCGGCAATGGTATCATCGGCGGAAGCGTTGGGATTGGAACCGCAACCATCAGCCCCGCGACCAGGTTTCAACTCAATGGCAGCAAGATGGGCATCTTGAGTCCTGATGGAGGTTACGGGCAACTCCAGATTGGCAATCCAACCAATGGCCCGACGGATGAAGCGACGGTAACCTTCAACATGGGATTGACGGCTTTCGGCAATCCTCCAGCAGTAACCCATAGCTGGGGCATCGGCGCGGGAGCCTTTGGTTTGGGGGGAGCAAAGCTGGTGCTTGGTTACGGCACCCAAGGCACAAATTTCGGACCCAAGCTGACGATTCAAAACGACGGCAACGTTGGCATCGGCACGGCGAGTCCTGATTTCACCTTGCACGCGGCAAGAGATGTCACTTATCCGAACGATGTAACACCTAATGGAGCGCAATTATCCCTCAGTGGCCGTACCTCTCCCTCTAAGCGGTTGAACATTGGCTATGACACCAGTGCCGCCACCGCCAAAGGCTTTGGTTTCATTGCGGCTGGCAATCTGGGCGACGCTTGGACCAATTTGGCTTTGCAGCCAAGCGGCGGCGACGTCGGAATTGGCACGACAGCGCCAGCCGAGAATCTGGAAGTTAGCTCAAGTGCAGCCGGCGACACGGGAATTCTGGCGACAACCTACAGCACAACAACAGCCCGTGGAATCTTTGCTGGCAGAAGAGCGAGAGGAACGGCTGCCGCGCCAACCGCAGTCCAGGCAGATGACTCTTTGGCGTTCTTCAGCGGCAGGGGGTATGGTGCCACGGGTTTCTCCGTCTCACGCTCTGCCATGGAAATCAATGCAACGGAGAACTGGAGCGATAGCGCACAGGGGTCGAATATCATCTTCGGCACGACTCCGAATGGCTCCACCACCAGGTTTCTTCGCATGACTATTGATCAGAATGGCGATGTCAATGTGAACGGCAGACTGAGCAAGGGCGCTGGCTCGTTCAAAATTGACCATCCGCTCGACCCCGAAAACAAGTACCTTTATCACTCCTTTGTCGAATCGCCGGATATGATGAACATCTACAACGGCAACGTGACGACCGACGCCAGCGGCGAGGCTGAAATCGCGCTGCCGGAATGGTTCGAGACCTTGAACCGCGACTTCCGCTACCAACTCACGGTCATCGGCCAGTTCGCGCAAGCCATCGTCGCCGAAAAAATCAAAAACAATCGCTTCAAAATTAGAACCAGCCTGCCCGGTGTGGAAGTTTCGTGGCAGGTGACCGGCGTCCGCCAGGATCCGTTTGCCAACGCCAATCGCATCAAAATCGAAGAAGACAAACCTCTGGAAGAGCGCGGCAAATATCTGCACGCGGAAGCTTACGGGCAGCCAACAGAGAAGAGCCTGTCGGTGCGCAAATCGGAGCAATCAGAAGAGCGGAAGCAGCAATAAGCGCAAGTTTGCGCCGCTTCAAGTCGCGATGTGCCTGTTTGTTCGGTGAACAACTGCGGCCAATCCCGTAGGAGTTCTGCCGGACAAAAGCCCATCCACCAATCATCGCTCGCAATCTTCGAGGGTTAAGTTATGAAGAGACTAGCCAGACGCTTTCGATTGGCGCTGCTCTTTTCGCTGCTGATGCTGTCGGGCTTCACCATTTACGCGCACAAGGCGCTGGAGACCACGCTCAGCAAGAGCGCCAAATTCTTGCGGCAGGCCATCACAAAGCCTGCCGAACCAGGCGGCGGCCACACGGTGGCCATCGCCAAACCCGTTCAGCAATCAAATGCTCCGGCAACTGAAGCTCCGGAAGCTGCGGTAGAACCCGCGCAAGGCGGAATCACTCTTACGCAATTTGTGCTGCCGGGCGGCGGCGGCAGGAGCGCAGGTGGCTCTCTGGCGCTGGATGTCACCATTGGTCAGGGGCTGGCCGGCGGGCCTTTGAGCGGCGGTCGCTTCTCGCTTTCCGGCGGCTTTGGAGCCGCAAGCAGTGGCAGCCAATGTACAAATCTGACGATCAGTCCGGCGACGCTGCCCAACGGACGACTCGGCCAGCCGTACAATCAGCAATTGACACAGGCAGGCGGCACCGGCGCAATTGCTTGGACGATCAGCGCGGGCGCTTTGCCAAACGGCATCACGCTCAACGCCGGAACCGGGCTTCTTTCCGGCACGCCGGCGGCGTCGGGCAGTTCTTCCTTCACGGTCAAGGCGACTGACGCCGGCGGTTGTCTGGGAACGCAAGCCTACACGCTGGTAATTGCCCCTTGCCCGTTCGTTACTATTTCGCCAATCAGTTTGCCGGCCGGAACGGTAAACGCACCTTACGGCCAGACACTGATAGCAAGTGGCGGCACGCCACCTTACGTTTTCACCCTGAGCGCAGGAACACTACCCACTGGACTGGCGCTGCGACCGGACGGCACGCTGAGCGGCAGGCCTTCCGCAGCCGGCAATTTCACTTTCACCGTCAGCGTCACGGATGCCGCCGGTTGCTCGCGCGCGCAAAATTACACAGTGGCCATTGCGGACAACCTGTTCACGGTTTCCGGGCG